>NZ_CP146069.1:2746991-2904812 GCF_037023735.1 Roseovarius sp. S88
GCCGCCGCAACCGCCGAGACGCGCATTCCGAAGCTGGAGATCGCGCTCGTCCTCGACGTGTCGAATTCGATGAACAACAACAACAAAATCGGCAACCTGCGCACAGCTGCACGCGATTTTGTGACAACCATTCTCAACTCAGCGGATGAAAACAACGCTGTGATTTCTGTTGTGCCCTTCAGCACCTCGGTGGCACCTTCGCAAGAAATCTATGACGCTCTGCTGGTTGACGAAACACACGACTACTCGAATTGCCTGGTGTTTGACGACGACGATTACAACAGCACCGCGCTGGTCACTGACGCCGCGGCTGCGACATCTGACATCACCCTGCAGCCCATTCGGCAGGCAATTTACACATCGCGCTTCGGGGATTTTAACGACCTGAACGGGCCATGGCGCTCATGCTATACTGAAGATGGGTATCGCATTAAGCCGTTTTCGGCGAGTGAAACCCAACTGCACACTACAATCAACAACCTGATCGCAGATGGGAACACCACCGGCAGCCTTGGAATCAAATGGGGTGCCGCCCTGTTGGACCCAAGCTTCCGCGATGTGACCACGTCGTTGATTGCGTCGAATCACATGGATGCTGCCCTGGATCGTGTTCCGGTTGACTACACCGAAGGGGATACTGTGAAGGCCATCGTCATGATGGGCGATGGCAAGAACACAACGACCTACTTCTTGCCAGAAAACAGCGACTATCGTGGGCCCGACTCGGAAGTGTTCAAAGTTCGGTATTCAGACGAAGAATTCTATTACGTCTACTATCGCTACAATGCGAATTACCGGTCTTATAGCTCAAGCTACGAGTACCTTTGCTCCAGCGCTTACCCAGACTGGCTTTGCGAGTACAAGTCCGTGGACTACACAAACTACTTCATTCGCGATGTTGATGATCACTATCCTCCAGGTCTCTTGACCGGACCTGGTGACGACCTGGACGATACGCCACTTCCACCATGTGACAACGACAGCTCAACAAACTGCGATGATGTTGTCGATGAGCTCTTTGACGGCCGCTACTACATCAACGCGGAAACCGGCCAAAAGATCGACGGCGTCACTTTTGTAGAACTTGACGACGAAGTCGATGAGTTCATCTCGCGCCGCCGCATTCCGTGGGAAGAGGCCTGGGGCCTTATGTCTCCGGACGAGTATGGTGACCTGACAGGTGACCGCACGCCGGACGACGAATACGAAGCGTCGGGCAGTAACATCAGTGGCTCCAAAAAAGACACGCGTATGTCGAACGTCTGCACCGCGGCCAAGACCAATGGTGTGGTGATCTACACGATCGGTTTTGAGATTGGCGAAGGTGGAACGGCTGAAACTGCACTCAAGAACTGTGCAACATCCTTCACGCATTACTACCGCGTGGACGGAGTGGATATTTCAGCCGCCTTCAGCTCCATCGCGGGCAACGTGCAATCGCTGAGGTTGACACAATGATACGCAAATTCCGCTCTCTCCTGGGCCGCACGGCCCGGGAGGAAGACGGGAACGCAACAATCGAGTTCGTTCTCCTCTTCCCCATCTACCTGTCCTTTATCGTGATGTCGGTCGAACTGGGCTTCATCACCATGCGGCACACAATGATCGAACGCGGTATGGACATCGCCGTACGCGAGCTTCGTCTGGGAACAGGCACTGCGCCACAGCACGATGAAATCAAGCAGATTGTCTGTGACAATGCTCTGCTTGTTGTGAACTGCGAAGACAACCTGCGTCTGGAAATGGACTCTGCCAACCTGTTTGCATTCAACTCTTTGGACACAGAAGTGGACTGCACCGACCAATCCGAGGAAGCTCGGCCTGTACGCACATTTACACCCGGTCAGCAGAACCAGTTGATGCTGCTGCGTGCGTGCTACAAATATGACCCGCTCTTCCCCGATGAAGTGTTGGGGTCAGCATTGCAAACTGACGGGGCTGGTCAATCGGCAATCGTATCAATGACTGCCTTCGTACAGGAGCCAATCTGATGTTGTATGCGCGTTTTAAAGTCGCAATGCGCAGTTTCTGGAACGAAACACGCGGGTCGTTTACAGTCGAATCCGTGATCGCAATTCCGCTCCTCTTTTGGGCAACAGCCGCAACGTTCGAATTCTTCGAAGTGCACCGTTACAAAAGCGCACGGGAAAAGGCGACTTATGCCATCGCCGACATGATCTCTCGCGAGACATCACAGGCTGGACTGACATCCGTCTACATGGACAATGCGTTGACGATGTTCGACGCAATTTCAAATGACGAAGGTGCCAACCAGATCCGGGTGTCCGTGGTTCAATACGATCAGATCGAAGACATCTATGAAATAGTCTGGTCGGAAATTCGCGGCCAGGAATTTACATTGGAACAGTTGGAAACCTCAGACGTGGAAGACGATCATGATCGCTTGCCGATTGTGGACCACGGCGATCAGATCATTGTGGTCGAGTCCAATTCGTTCTACGAACCTCTCTTCGGCATCGCCCTTGACCGTCTGCTTGTTGATACGAGGATGTTCACGTCAATCCGGTTTGCGCCTCAAGTGTGCTATGAAGGGATCTGTGCCCCGGCAAATGACGGAACCACAGACACCAGCGACGACGACGACGCCGCAAGTAACTCTTAATCCAACTCAATGTCACCGCGTATAAGCGCGGTGACGATATCGGCCATGGCCCGCGATTGTGCGCCCGGTGTGACACCTCCGATGCCCACACGCTTGCCCATGCGCCACCAAAGCCCCGGACGCCACCGCGCCGGGGCTTTCTGTTTGAGCTTGATGAGAAATCCATTGGACGGTTTGAACGCGAAAATGCCGCGATCCAGGCTGTCAATGTCTTCGAGACGAGCGATCATCTCTCCATCACTGGTGCGCAACCCCTCGCGCGTCAGTTCCACCGCAAGCGCCGTGGCGCGGCGCATCGCGTCCGCCATCCACAGCGCCAGGCCACCAATCACCACCAGAAACATCTGCCATAACAGAGCCCCTGGGGGTCGCGCCATCGCGACATAGACCGCCAACAGGCCCAATAGAGCCAAAGCACCGACACCCAGCACTCTACGTCCCGGAGAGGCGCGCACAACCACCAGAACTTCTGAATTGGACGTCATGTGTAATCCTGTCTGGCTCTCGCTCTTGCCATGTCTCTAAGTCCCCACAGAGTGACGTACCAGGTTCCAATACAGCGTTTCGACCTCGGGCCGCGAAAGCCGCCCCTGCTCGCGGAACCAGGTGTTAACCCCCGTCAGCATTGCAATCAACGCCATGGCCGTGATGCGTGGCTCCTGCACCACAAACACACCCGCCTGCGCGCCACGCCGCAAGATCTCCTCCAAGGACGACTCATAGTCCCGTCGCAACGCACCGATGGCGTCAAAATTCTCCGGGCTCAGATTGCGCAGCTCCATGTAGGAAATGAACACCGCATCGGCCCGCTGTGTGTTGAAGCGAATATGAAACCGGGTGAAGGCTTCGAGCGCCGCAGCAGGATCTGTGACATCGACATGCGCAGCCTCTTGAGACCAACCTGCCAGAAGATCGTCCATATGACCCTTCAGCAGATCGAACAAAAGGCTTTGTTTGTCAGGTGTGTAGTTATAAAGCGCCCCGGCCTGTACGCCCACTTCGGTCGCGATTTGGCGCATCGAGACCGCCGCGAACCCATGTCTCGCAAAAAGCCGAAGCGCGGCATCGCGCACCTTGGGACCAGTGATATCAGAATGAGAACCTTGTGTACGAGCCATGATGACAGGCTTAACTGAACATATGTTCAAATAAAAGCCCCGCTTGCCTGCGCCCCCAATCTAATGGCATGACACGAACATGCGTTCCGAACCGAAAATCCGTGCTGCATGTCATGCTCTCCGCCGAACCGTCATCTTGTGCGGGTTTATTGCTGTTGCGGGATGCACGCAGTTCCCGGACCTGAACCAAAGCGTCAGCACAGAGGCACGCAACGGAAACTTCCCGGCACTTGTGCCCGTCGAGGTTCTTCGCGCGGACGCTCCGGCACAGCAGGTCACCGACACAACCACCACCACGTTGGAGGCGCGTGTTGCCGCATTGCGCAGCCGCGCCAACCGCCTGCGTGGCACCGTACTGAATAGATCGGCGCGCGCCCGGCTTGAGCAAAAGCCTGACATCCCCGCAGAAGGATGATCTGACCGGCAAACACACGCGCCCTGAATGCAGCGCGAAAACCCGCGTTGCATGCGCGCGCCGGGCGCGGTACATCGCCCACATCTGCAACGCGTCCAGAATATGGAGACTGCCATGACCGCCCCTCTTCGTCTTGGGATTGCCGGATTGGGCACTGTCGGCACCGGCGTGGTGAAAATTGTGCGCCAAAAGGCAAACCTGCTGGCACAGCGTGCAGGACGCGCCATTGAGATAACCGCAGTTTCCGCCCGCTCCCGCGACAAAGATCGCGGCGTGTCGCTGTCCGGCTATGACTGGGAAGATGACCCGGTCAAACTGGCCACACGCGAAGACGTGGATGTGTTTGTCGAACTCATGGGCGGTTCGGATGGCCCGGCCAAAGCCGCGACCGAAGCCGCCATTGCCGCGGGCAAGGACGTTGTCACCGCCAACAAGGCGCTTCTCGCGCTGCACGGCAATAGTTTAGCACAGGCCGCTGAAAATGCCGGACAAGTTCTGCGCTTTGAGGCGGCTGTTGCGGGTGGCATTCCGGTGATCAAATCCCTGACCGAAGGGTTGGCTGGCAACGAAATCACCCGCGTTATGGGTGTGATGAACGGCACTTGCAACTACATCCTGACACGGATGCAAAGTGCGGGCCTGCCTTATGACGAGGTGTTTGAGGAGGCCAATCAACTGGGCTATCTGGAGGCAGACCCTACCCTCGACGTGGGTGGCATTGATGCCGGGCACAAGCTGGCCCTGCTCGCCTCCATTGCCTTTGGCACGCAGGTGGATTTCGACGGTGTCTCGCTGGAAGGCATTCAGAACATCACCATCGAGGACATCCATCAGGCCGCTGACATGGGCTATCGCATCAAATTGCTTGGTGTGGCGCGAAAAACCGGGCGTGGACTGGAACAGCGCATGTCGCCTTGCCTTGTGCCCGACACCAGCCCTCTGGGTCAGCTCGAAGGCGGCACCAACATGGTCGTACTCGAAGGCGACGCGGTGGAGCAGGTCGTGCTGCGCGGTCCGGGTGCAGGCATGGGGCCAACCGCCAGCGCGGTGATGGGCGATGTGATTGATATCGCGCGTGGGTTCCGCATTTCAACCTTTGGCATTCCGGCCAGTGAACTGGCAGAGACGTCTCCTGCCACGGCAGCCACACCTGTACCCTACTACCTGCGCATGGCCCTGCATGACAAACCCGGCGCTTTGGCCAAGGTCGCCACCATTCTGGGCAACGCGGGCGTGTCCATCGACCGGATGCGGCAGTACCGTCATGATGATGAAACCGCGCCTGTCCTGATTGTGACCCACAAAACCGCCCCTGCAGCCCTGGATGAGGCGTTGACCGAGATGACCAGCCTGGATGTCCTCGCCGGTGCCCCTGTGGCACTCAGGATCGAAAGCGTTTAACCCACCCTTTTCCTTGTGTAACGGCTGACCGGCAGCTAATGCTTTTTGCGATTTGAGCCCGAAGGAGCTTTTATGACCCAAGACTTTGATGACGCCACACTTTCGCTGGCTCTGGCGCGCGTGTCCGAACAAGCCGCATTGGCCTGTCGCCCTCTGATCGGACATGGCGATGAGAAAGCCGCCGATCAGGCCGCCGTGAACGCCATGCGCGAAGAGCTGGGCAAGATGGACATCGCCGGCACTGTGGTCATTGGCGAAGGCGAACGAGACGAAGCTCCGATGCTCTATATCGGAGAGGAAGTGGGCAGCGGGTCCGGCCCCGCCGTTGACATCGCGCTGGATCCGCTGGAAGGCACCACCATCACCGCCAAGGCCATGCCCAACGCGCTGACCGTGATCTCAATGGCGCCGCGTGGCACGATGCTACACGCGCCGGATGTCTATATGGACAAGCTGGCCATTGGTCCGGGCTACCCCAAGGACGTGGTCTCACTTGAAATGTCGCCGGATGAGCGCGTCACAGCCCTGGCCAAGGCCAAAGGCTGCGCACCTGCGGGCATCACGGTCTGTGTGCTGGAACGCCCCCGCCACGAAGACACCATCGCTGCGCTGCGCGGCACCGGCGCCGCGGTCTATCTCATCGGTGACGGCGACGTGGCCGGCGTCATGCATTGCACTGACCCTGAGGTCACAGGCATCGACATGTATATGGGCTCTGGCGGCGCACCTGAGGGTGTTCTTGCCGCAGGCGCCTTGAAATGTCTGGGCGGTCAGATCTGGGGACGCCTCTTGTTCCGTAATGACGACGAAAAAGGCCGCGCCGCCAAGGCGGGGATCACCGATCTTGACCGCGTCTACAACCGCGACGAGTTGGTCTCATCGGACGTGATCTTTGCCGCCACGGGCGTGACCCAAGGCTCGCTTGTGGCTGGTTTGAAGCCCGGTGCGGGGTATATTGAGACACAAACGCTTCTCCTGCGCTCCTCCACCGGGGAACGCCGTGTCATGACCTGCCGCCACCCGGTCGCGTGACCGGCTTTCTTGGCGTCACCTCTTCCCTGACGGGCCGACAATGGGTCGGACCCTCGCCCGAGACGGATCGGCTGGCCGAGGCCATGGCGCAGGCCACCGCCCTGCCCCGCGCTTTGTGCCAGACCCTGAGCCGACTGGGTGTCTCCAGCGACGCGGCGGAGGCTTATCTTGCGCCCAAGCTGCGCGACCTGATGCCGGATCCGCGCAGTTTGAAGGATATGGAAGCTGCCGCTGCGCGGTTTTTGCAGGCTGCAGATGCGAAAGAAAAAATCGCTGTTTTTGCCGATTATGACGTTGATGGCGGCTCCTCAGCGGCCCTGCTCATCGACTGGCTGCGTCAGATGGGGCGCACGGCAACCCTCTATGTGCCCGACCGCATCGACGAAGGCTATGGCCCCAATGCCCCGGCCATGGCCGAACTTGCGGCGGCGCATGACCTGATCCTCTGTGTTGATTGCGGCACACTCAGCCACGATGCTCTGGCCGCGGCAAAGCGCGCGGACGTGATCGTGCTGGATCACCATCTGGGCGGTGAAACCCTGCCGCCTGCTTTGGCCGTGGTGAACCCTAACCGTCAGGACGAGAGCGGCGAACTGGCGCATCTCTGCGCTGCGGCTGTCGTGTTCCTTATGCTGGTCGAGGCAGGCCGCCAACTGCGTGAGGCAGGCAAGCAAGGCCCCGACCTCATGGCCATGCTCGACCTCGTGGCGCTGGCAACGGTCGCAGATGTGGCCCCGCTGCGCGATGTGAACCGCGCCTTTGTGCGCACCGGTCTGTCCGTGATGGCCAACCGCGCCCGCCCAGGGCTTGTGGCGCTGTCCGATGTGGCCCGGCTTGATGCCGCGCCCAATACCTATCACCTCGGCTTTGTTCTTGGACCGCGCGTGAATGCCGGGGGGCGTGTCGGGCGCGCCGATCTGGGGGCGCGTCTTCTGGCGTGCAATGACCTCCATGAAGCCAAGTCTCTGGCCGAAAAACTCAACGAACTCAATGCAGAACGGCAAGATGTTGAAGCAGGTGTTCGCGCCGCCGCACTGGATCAGGCCGAAGAGCGCGGGCTGGACAAGCCACTTGTCTGGGCCGCCGGAGACGGCTGGCATCCCGGGGTTGTCGGCATCGTCGCCTCACGCCTGAAAGAGGCCACCAACCGCCCTGCTATTGTTATAGGCTTCGACGGTGACGAAGGCAAAGGTTCGGGGCGCTCAGTCTCAGGCGTCGATCTGGGACATGCGATCCAGAAACTGACGGCGGAAGGCCTTTTGATCAAAGGCGGTGGACACAAAATGGCCGCTGGTCTGACCGTGGCACGAGAAAAACTTGAGGCCGCCATGGACCGGCTCTCCGAGCTTCTGGCGAAACAGGGCGCGGGCCAATCAGGCCCGGCTGATTTGCGACTGGACGGGTTGCTGATGCCCGGTGGGGCCACAACCGAGCTTGTCGAACAGATTGAGGCCGCTGGCCCTTTCGGCGCAGGCGCGCCCGGCCCCCGCTATGCCTTTGCTGACCAAGGCATCAGCTTTGCCAAACGTGTGGGCGACAGCCATCTCAAGCTGCGCTTTGGCGACGGCACCGGCCCAACCCTCGACGCCATCGCCTTTGGCGCATTTGACACCCCTCTGGGCCAAGCCCTGGAACAGCATGGCGGTGCGCGTTTTCACCTCGCCGGACGTCTCGACATCAACACCTGGGGTGGCCGCCAGACCGTGCAACTGCGGCTGGAAGATGCTGCCCTCGCTTGACGAAAGCTTACTGCAAGCCTGCGACAGATTGGCTTAGTAAAATTGTCAGAATTGACTTTCCTGATCTTATTAGTCAGGAATAAGCACATGCAATCGCAACCGTGTGGACCGTCACATGATTATCTGTCACTGCCAAACCATCACCGACCGCGATGTTCACGCCGCCATCGACTGGATGCGGGCCTCTGATCGCACCACGCTGATCACACCCGGCAAAGTGTACAAAGCGCTAGGAAAATCGGCGGATTGCGGCGGATGCATGCCGCTCTTTCTGGCCACAATGCGCAGCAATCCCAATTTGGAAGTCCCCATGGAACTCCGCAACTTAAGATGCGGATCAACACAGGAAAAAAGAGAATGCAAGGCGACAGTAAAGTTATCGACTATTTGAACGCGGCCCTGCGCAGCGAATTGACCGCGATCAGCCAGTACTGGCTGCACTACAAACTGCAGGAGGACTGGGGCCTCGGCCACATGGCCAAAAAGAGTCGCGAGGAAAGCATTGAGGAAATGCATCACGCCGATAAGCTGATGGAGCGCATCATCTTTCTCGAAGGCCACCCCAACCTGCAGAAACTGGACGCCCTGCGCATCGGTCAAACCCCCAAAGAAACCCTTGAGTGTGATCTGGCGGCGGAACACGAGGCTCGAGCGCTCTATAAGGAAGCCCGAGAACATTGCGACAAGATCGGCGATCATGTCTCAAAAGACCTCTTTGACAGCTTGCTGCGCGACGAAGAAGGCCACATAGATTTCCTGGAAACTCAGCTCGACCTTCTGGATAAAATCGGACCCGAAAACTATGCCCATCTGAACGCGTCAAAGATGGATGAGGCGGAGTAACCCGCACGTCCGATTTTCAACGCGGGAAAACCGCGGTTTTTTGCGAATCCCCCTTGCGCAATGCCCCGGTTTTCCCTAGGAAACGCCTCACGCCAAGGCATGGCCCGTTCGTCTATCGGTTAGGACGCCAGGTTTTCAACCTGGAAAGAGGGGTTCGATTCCCCTACGGGCTGCCACCCACCCCAGACAGTGCACATTTCTTTTCTGGCCACGTTTTGTGCCGTGTTTTCAAACGCCTGTTTCGCGGGTTGTGCTTGTGAGACTATTGTTAGCGCTGGATTAGCGGCTTTTAAGCGACGTGTCTCGCTCTGCCTTTTTCACATTTCCAGTTTGGTGAGTTCCGGCGTCAGCCGATGGCAAAGAGTTGCGCTTGGTCCAACCAATTACCTGGGATTTCGTTTTTGAGCACCCAATCCGTGGTTAGGAAGTTAGGTTGCTTTGCGTCCAGCACCATCTGAACGGCAGCCGGGGAAAAGAACGCAAACTCAAGGATTTGATGAACGCGTTTGTTAGACAATCCTTCGGCGATGGCAATTTCGCGAAAGCTCTTGCCGCGTTTGATCTCCTGCAGAAGACGGTGCCCACGCGCGATATTCTTTAGCAGCGTTTCATCGCGTTGAGGTTTGTCACCTTCGAACAGAAGTTTGGTCTCAACTCCCCGACGCCGTAGCGTGAAGGTTGTCTCAAACTCTAGATATTCGGTATTGAGCTTATCCGTGTTTACACCGGCCCATGCCGCGATCTGCCTCACATCCAGCTCGATAGTTAGTTTACCTGGTGCCAAGGAGACCTTAGCGAGATAGTCTAGGGGGCTGAACTCCCCTGCCTCCAAGTCCATCAGACGCATCGCGATGGCGTTTCCATCAACATTTTGGATCAAACCACGCGGAAGCGCGCGTTTGAGATGCGACAGGATTTCGGTCTCTATCTGCGCCTCCAATGGTTTCGCGCTCAGGCGCCAGGTTGGTGTCGTTATGTCCGCGACGCGCTGTTCTCGCAGCGATTGGGAGATGTAGTAGCGGTATCGCCTTTTGCCCTTTTTGCTATGGGATGGTGTCAATCGCTCGCCAGAGACGTCAAAGAGTTTTCCCATCAGAAGTGAGATATCGCACACGCCGTTCAGCCGCTTTCGCGGACGCGATGCCTGCCCTTGCAACATCTGTTGAACCCGCTCCCACCGGTCTGCATCGATGATCGCTGGGTGCTGACCGTCATACACCTCACCCTTATGGGCGATGCGTCCGGCATAGAGCGGGTTAGTGAGGATCTTGTGGATATGCCCTCGTGTCATCTGATTGCCACCGGTCCTGCGGCCAGAACCGGTCGTGTAACGCTTTGATCGAAGACCCTGCTCTGTCGCTATGCTGGTGACGACGTTCAAGGCGTGATGCTCGTCATAAAGATTGAAGAGTGCTATAATCGTTGTCGCCTCTGTCTGGTTGATCGCAAGCGTGCGTCCGTCCGCATCGTACCCAAGAGGCACATAGCCTCCCATCCATAATCCCTTCTTTTTGGAAGCGGCGATCTTGTCACGGATACGTTCGGCCGTAACCTCTCGCTCAAATTGTGCGAAGCTCAACAGAACATTCAGCGTCAATCGCCCCATGCTCGTTGCCGTATTGAAGGATTGCGTGAACGATACGAACGATGCGCCAGCAGCGTCCAAGCGATCCACAAGTTTTGCGAAGTCAGCAAGCGACCGCGTTAGTCTGTCGATCTTGTAGACAACGATCTGATCCACGCGATTCTCGTCGACATCCTCCATCAGCCGTTGCAACGCTGGGCGATCCAAATGACCACCTGAGATGCCGCCATCATCGTAGTGATCTCGAAGCAGAACCCACCCCTCATGTCGCTGACTGGCGATATAGGCCTCACACGCTTCGCGCTGCGCATCAAGCGAGTTGAACTCCTGGTCGAGCCCCTCCTCGGTGCTCTTCCGGGTATAGATGGCGCAGCGGACCTTAGGCATCTATGGCGTCTCTTGCTTGCGCTATGTGAAGGCCAAAAAACCGTGCACCGGACCAATGAGCGCTGGTGATGCGCTTGGCAACGCTCGACAAAGATCTGTAGTGCTTGCCATTCATGACGAAGCCGCTTTCAACAGCTTCAACGCGATAGGTGCGCCCATTCCACTCACGCAAAAACACAGTTCCTACAGGGACATCCGTTGTTTTTCGACGGGGACTTCCTAAGTCAAACTGATTGAGAAGTCACCTCGCCTTCGTGGGGTAGGCTCCAATAGAACGCATCTGCACCTCGTGAACCAACACGCGTTGCATGAAGCGTATCGAGAGATATTTGGGCGGCGGTCGCCCAAAGACCTCCCGCCACTCCAAATGACACTCCCAGCGATCCAGAGCCGCAATGTAATCCATCCGGCCTACAAGTTCGGTCTTGCAGTCATTTCCCCAAGCCATGCCCTACCTATCAATCCTCTAGATGGAGCCTTTGGGTCCGGTCGTTCGCTCAATCTTGTGGCCAGATTTGCGAAGTCGCGACAGAGCGGCACGCGTGGTGTGCGGCAACCAGTCAAACTCTTCGCTGAATGCTCTGAGAGATACGCCCTTTTTGCGTTTGAGGCGTTTTACAATCTCGTCGGATTTGCGACCCAATTTAGGTGGTGGCGCTGGCTTAGAGAGCTGTGCCATTTTGGTCTTTGAAGATGTCTCCGTCGTCATTTGGAACTCCTTATCGGCAAATGGGGAACCTTTTCCCCGTACCGACCAGGGCCCGGCAATCCGGGCGACAGATCTTTTGTTTTACTGCTCCGCAGTCTCACCAACGCTTCCCGGGCTTAGGAAGTCCAGTCATTTGTTGAGCTTGCCAAGCGCCTCTTCAATCTCGGTGAATTTGGTCATTGCGACAGCCATCAATTGCGCCAGACGGTCGGCTATTCGGGTTAATTCTGAAGCTGGTGCGTCTGGCCGTTGGCCTTCCGCCGCCAAGCCGGCGCCATCTTCAAGACGACACGTCAGGTCCGCGAAAAGCTTGCCTAAATCTATATTTCCCTGCTCCGCCATGAGCACACACACGCTTCCCTACGCGCGCAAGTCCAGTCGTTTCTGCGAAATGGGCGGGAAGCTGACGTTCGCTGCACTCACAACCAATGCCCGCTTTGCGATGTCGCTTCAACTGATTGCCACAATAAGTTGGGCGAACTTTTCAGCTGCTGTATGAACTTCGTTTGCAAAAAATCTCGCATACAAGCCGCTCAAGGACAAACAACTTCGATCAAGGATGGCCCGCCGCTCGACAGTCCTACAGACAAAGCCTTAACAAATTCATCAGTATCTTCCGCCCGTGTTCCGGGAACGCCATGCCCTTTCGCCAGTGAAACCCAGTCAAGCGACGGTTTTTCCACGTCAAACATCGCTTCAGCATTCTTGCCAATACTCTCAACGCCGACATTTGCAAGCTCATCGCGCAGGATCTGATAGCCACCGTTGGCGAACACAACCACTGTTACGTCAAGGTTTTCGCGCGCCATGGTCCACAAGGACTGCAAGGTGTACATGGCAGATCCGTCTCCTGTAAGCGCGATGACCTTTCTATCCGGACATGCAATTGCTGCGCCGGTCGCGCAAGGCAGGCAGAGTCCGATGGCCCCACCTGTGCCCCCGAGCAAATCATGTGGTCGCGCAGTTGCCATCGGCGGAATGACGTGAAACCCGGATGTGACGGATTCATTGCAAACGATTGCATTCTCGGGAATGAGAGCAGCGAGGGCTCGACCGACTTTCTCTAGCATGAGCCCTCCAGTGGGAATTGGGGGTAAATCAAGCGCATATGTATTTTGCTGAGTTTTGCTCGAAACACCAACCGCATCTGCAAGGGACTGAACCGTCCACGCAATGTCATCTGTAGGGGCACACAAGGTTGAAACCGTGCACCCAGCAGGTTCAGGAGTGCTCGGTTTTCCCGGATATGCAAAAAATGCGACGGGGCGATCAGCACCGATCATTGTGATGGAAGACGTTTGCTCAACCTGAGCAATCTTTGGGGTGATCGGATAGACAAGCTGATCCAATTGTGCAGCCCCTGCTCCTTTTGCAATGCGCGGGATCAGTGTGTCGCATAACAAGCGGCATCCGGTTGCAGCGGAAATTTTGCCAACCAAGGTGCGAAGAGGCTCAAAGAGCGCAGCACCACCTATCATTAAAGCAGCGTTTCTATTCTTTAAACGCACAGCCGCAACCTCGATCACTTCTGCAGATGGGCGATGAAGCGGGTGAGGCGGTAAGCTTGTTGTCACAGGTCCTTGCGACGGCTCCCATGCCGTGTTGGCCGGAAGAACAAGCGTCGCAATCTGGCCGTTCTGAGAGCGCGCAGCCTGAATCGCCGCAGCGCCATCCGTTGCGACGCTCGTGGCATGATGAGACACCCGCGTCCAATGGCTGACGGATTGGCTCACGCCGACAATATCACCCTTGAGCGGGCTTTCGTAACGCAAGTGATGTGTTGCGTGATCACCAACAACATTCACGATCCCGGATCCCGATTTTTGGGCATTGTGTAGATTTGCAAATGCGTTGCCAAATCCCGGCGCAAGATGCAGCAGCGTGCCAGCGACATCGCGCTTCATGCGGTAGTAGCCATCCGCGGCGCCCGTCGTGCCGCCCTCAAACAGACACAGAACGCAGTTCATCTCGGGGTGCTCATCAAGAGCTGCAACAAAGTGCATCTCAGAAGTGCCGGGATTGGCAAAAACTGTGTCCACACCACTATGAAGGAAGGTTTTGACCAACGATTTTGCGCCGTTCATTTCAACACCTCCACGCAGCTCAATAGAACTCTATGGGATAGATGGACTTGGCGTAACAAGAAAAGCTTGTGAAGCATGAGTCGCACCTGACCGTCAGCGTTAGTGAAGGCCCAAAGCTGAGACGTTAGAGCCGCGGAGAATTTCCTCGTAAGCGTGCGCGATTGCGGGCCAGTTCCAAGCCCGCCCGCACCGCAACGGAGCCGATTACGATGGCACCGCCTACAATCGTCACTGGTGTTGGAACCTCAGCGATGATTAGCCAAACCCAGACCGGGCCGAGGGCGAATTCGAGCAACATGAACAGCGTCAGCTCTGCAGCCATAAGCTGTTTTGAAGCAGCAATGAAAAGCGCGTTGGCCAGACCCGACAAAATACCACCCAATAGAAAGCAAAGCAGAATGTCACGTAGTGGGATAGCAAGATCCCCCCAGCGTAGCGCCAGAGAGATAATGATGATAAAACTCCCCGACACGATCAGTACCGGCAGCATTTCAATCCCGCGGTGGCTGCGGACGATGATTGCGTATCCCGAAAAGCAGAGCGCCGTTAGAAACCCCATAAGGTTCCCATAAAGCGAACCTGCGCCTATCCCGCCGGAAACCATAACCGCGACGCCGAGCGCTGCAGCGCACATCGTCAACAACGTTGAGCGCGTGAGCCTTTCACCCAGAAAAAAGCGCGCCAGCAAGGCCGTGATGAACGGAATTGCGCTTAGCATGAAAAGCGTGTTTGCGACCGTTGTGTTCGTGATCGACTGCAAAAAGCAAATACCAGCGCAAGCAAGCATAAGGCCTGCCAGCAGACCAGGACGACCGATACCACGGATACGGTCTGGAGCAGCGCCGCCATGGCGCAGAACCATAATCAACGCAACCATGGTGATCAGTGCAATTGAGCGATATAAATTTATCTGCCAAACATCCGCTTCCTCGATCGTGCGGATCACCAATCCACTAAAGCTGATGCCCACTGAGCTGACGATCATAAGCCCCATTGCCCAGGCGCGCCGTGTGGGTTGCGGAGGGGTCTCTGGTATGGCGGTCATCGATATGCGCACCATTCCCATTGGGAATTCAATAAAAACATGTCCCGCCGTCGATAGCACAATGTGGCGCGACCAACATAAAGTTCTGCGACAAGGGATGTCGGTTTTCAACAGCGTGCCGATGTTGTCGCGAAGACTTTAAGTCATGATTACCGGCCCTCAGGGCCAATTCATCCACCCCTTCCAAGCAATCCGATTTACGGCGTACCATTGGCGACAACTGACAAGGTCAGAGCCCGGCGGCCTGCTTCAGGATCGCGGCGTTAAAGACATCCTGGTGTGCGCCGCCAATGTTCTTGAAGACGGTGATTTCATGGTCAGAGGCACGCCCTGCAGCGCGTTTCTGTACAAGGCCGAACGCGTCGCCACGGATATCATCCCAGCGCAGCGCACCAGTGGCCACTGGCAGTGTCAGTTCGCCCACCTCGTCGCGGCCGCGGTCGCAGCAGGTGTAAACAGAGCCGCGCCGCATCGCGTCATCATCTGCCTCGCGCATGTCCGGCAGGTATGATCCCACCAGGTCGAGATGCGCGCCGGGTTTTAGCAGCGCGCCCTTCACGAGCGGCTTGAGTGACATGGTAACGCAACTGATCACATCGGCCTCAGCCACAGCAGCATCGAGATCAGGCACGGCCTTGGCTGAGATACCTTTCGCACTGAGCACGATGGCCAAAGCTTCGGCACGGGGTGCGGTGCGGTTCCAGATGCGGACGTGTTTTATCGACGGGCGTGCTGCAATATGCGCCATTGCGACATGTGGCCCTAACCCACCCGCGCCCACGATGAGCAGTTCCTGAGGCTTGGGTGGGGCCAGAAGCACCGAGCCGAGCCCCGAGATAGCGGCCGTCTTGCGATAGGTCATAGCTTCGCCATCAGCCACCAGTATCGGCGCACCTGTCTCAGAATCGAAGGCCGCAACAGCGCCAAGCACCGATCCGATAGGAGGATCGCGGTCACGATTACCCGGAAACACGCCAACCATCTTGACTACGATCAGCTTCCCACCCAACCAGCCCGGCAACGTTACAAACATATTGCCCGAACCTGCCGGATCTTTGGTGTAAACACCATCGCCGGCAGGCATCTCACCCGCATGCATGTCATGAAGCGCAGGAATCAGCGTTTCGTAAGTTAACAACCGGTGAACAGTTTCGGCGTCGAACATCTGCATCTTGCTCTTCCTTCGGATCAACTTTGGTGTGACAGTCACTCTAAAGCGTACGTCTTTAATGCCAAATTTTCCTTTGCCCGGCCCTCACCCTGTGATCAGACTTGGCCACCGTCACTCGAACAAAGGACCGCCGCGATGCCCGCACCTGCCCGCTCGACGACATCCGATCCACTCCTGGAACCTTTCCAACTGGCGCATCTTGAGCTGCGCAACCGGATCATGAGCACGTCGCATGCCATCGGCTTTGGCGAGGATGGTATGCCCGCTGAACGCTATCAGCTTTATCACGAGGCCAAGGCCAAAGGTGGGATCGGGCTGACCATGTTTGGCGGATCGACCAACGTATCGCCAGACAGCGCCAACACTTTCGGCCAATTGCGCGCAAGCGAAGACCGCGTCATCCCCTACTTCCAGGACTTTGCAGATCGGGTGCACAAACATGGCGCCGCCCTCATGTGCCAACTCACACATCTGGGCGGACGAAGCCAATGGCGCGGGGACAATTGGCTGCCGACCATCTCGCCCAGCCGGTTCCGTGAACCTTTGCATCGTGGTTTCACCAAGGAAATGCAGGCTGATGATATTTCCCGCGTGATTGGCGATTTTGGTCAAGCCGCGCGGCGCTGTTACGAGGGTGGGCTCGACGGGTGCGAATTGCATATCACCGGGCACCTCATCGGACAGTTCTGGTCGCCTGCCACGAACCAGCGCAGCGATGACTTTGGCGGCAGCCTCGAAAACCGTGCTCGGTTTGGCCTTATGGTGCTGGAAGAGATCCGCCGCGTTGTAACGCAACCCTTTATCGTAGGAGTCCGCATGGTCGTGGGCGAAGGTGACGGCGGCGACATGCCTGATGAAGAGTACCTCGCCATGGCAGAGATACTGGAACGTTCCGACCTGATAGATTTCTTCAATTTCGGTTACGGACGCATCGACACAGAGGTTGGTCTTGCCCGCTACATGCCTGGCATGGCGATCGGGCTGGCCCCACAACTGCGCTCGGTGGCAAATTTTCGACAGCATGTGAAATTGCCGGTTTTTCACGCCGCGCGGATCAATGATATGGCGACTGCACGGTTCGCAGTGGGCGAAGGGCATGTCGATCTCATTGGCATGACACGTGCGCATATTGCGGATCCGCATATCGCACGAAAGCTCTCTGAAGGCGCAGAAGAAACCATCCGTCCCTGCGTGGGCGCAACCTATTGCTCTTGGTACGGGAGCTGCATTCACAACCCGGCTATAGGTCGCGAGGACGTGCTGCCGCATGTGATTGAGAAAACCACCCAGCGCAAACACGTCACCGTGGTTGGCGCTGGCCCCGGCGGGCTGGAAGCCGCACGCGTTGCTGCAGAGCGGGGCCATAGTGTCACCTTACTGGAGGCTGCGCCCAAGGCTGGTGGCCAGATTTTACTGGCCGCAAAGCTTGACCTTCGGCGTGACCTGGTTGGCATTGTCGATTGGCGCGTGAGCGAATTGGAACGCCTTGGCGCAACCCTTCGCTACAATGTGCTCGCGGATGCAAAAGAGATTGTGGAGACTGACCCAGATACGGTCATCATTGCCACTGGCGGCATCCCCGACCGGCTTGAGGACATACCGGGCGCCGAGCTTGGAACGCCCTTGTGGGACGTGTTGGAATCCGCCGCGCCGCCCGAGGGCGATGTGATTTTCTACGACGGAACCGGCACAGCCGCAGGTTTGAACGGTGCACACACGCTCGCCACCGCGGGTGCGAAACTGACCTACGTGACCCCCGATAGCACCGCTGGCGCAGAGGTAAGTTACATTGAACGACCGTTGCAAATGCGCGCCTTCTACAAATCGGGAGTTGAGCTGCGCCCGGACCTTACACTGCGCCGCGTGGCCCGCGACGAAAACCGCCTGTGCCTGACATTCGAGAACAGTTACAGCGGTGAGTCAGTGAAAATGCGCTGCGATACTCTGATCTACGAGCACGGTACACTGCCGGTCGACACGCTCTATCTCGAGCTGGCAGGCTCGGCACGCAATGGCGGCTTGCCAGACCTGGCGGCCTGGGCCACCGCCGAGCCGCAACCAAAAGCCAATGGCGAGGGGTTCGATCTTTACCGGATCGGCGACGCCGTTTCGTCGCGCGACATCCATGCCGCGATCCTGGACGCTGCGAGGCTCTGCGCACGGCTTTAGATAGCCGAATGGAAAAGAAAACTTTTGTCATTTTCAAACTCCGCCCTTAGCCTTGCACCAGGGAGGAACTCATATGAAAATTTTGTCCATTTTATTTTCCGGTGCGGCACTTGCCTTCACCCTTTCCGCCAGTAACCCGGTGTATGCAGAAGAGTGCCCGCGCGGCGATCTCGACGCGCGATTTTGCGATGCCGATGGTGATCTGTTGGCTGACACCCCAACCGATCCTGCTGAGCTGATCGACCCCGACACTTTGATTTTCGCTTACACCCCAGTTGAGGATCCAGCCGTCTACAAAGAAGCCTGGGCTGATTTCCTGACGCACCTCGAAAACGAAACCGGAAAATCGGTGGTGTTTTTCCCTGTGCAGAACAACGCGGCCCAGATCGAAGCGATGCGCTCTGGGCGACTTCACATTGCCGGTTTCAACACCGGGTCAAATCCGCTGGCCGTGAATTGCGCGGGCTTCAACCCGTTTACAATAATGGCGGCGCCGGACGGATCATTCGGGTATGAAATGGAAATCATCACTTACCCCGGCTCTGGCGTCGAGGCCGTCGAAGACATCAAGGGCAAACAACTGGCCTTTACGTCGCCCACCTCCAATTCCGGGTTCAAAGCACCTTCGGCTATCCTCAAGGCTGATTACGACATGATCCCTGAGCGTGATTTTGAACCGGTTTATTCCGGCAAGCACGACAACTCGATCCTGGGTGTGGCCAACAAAGATTACTTGGCTGCTTCAATCGCAAATTCGGTCAAGGCGCGAATGATCAGCCGTGATGTGGTCAAGGAAGAGGACCTTAAGGTTTTGTACAAATCCCAAACCTTTCCAACGACCGGCTACGGCGTCGTCTACAATCTCAAGCCCGAGTTAAAGGAAAAAATTCGCAACGCGTTCTTCAACTTTGAGTGGGACGGTACGTCTTTGCAAGAGGAATTCGAGAAGAACGGCGAAGGCCAGTTCCTTGAAATCACTTATAAAGAGTACTGGGAGGTCATCCGCAAAATCGACGCGGCGAATGGCGTTAGTTACGCGTGTGAGTAACCCCATATTTGGCGGGCCAAGCGGCCCGCCTTTTTCACAGACCACAACATGGCAAAGGGTGCTGTGATGCTGCGGCTTGAAAAGCTGGTGAAAACCTACAAGACCGGAGATCAGGCGCTGAAAGCTGTTGATCTGGACGTGCCAGAGGGTCAAGTTTTGGCCCTCATCGGCCCATCGGGCGCGGGCAAGTCAACTTTGATCCGATGCATCAACCGGCTGGTGGAACCAACTTCCGGCCAGGTCTTTTTGGGCGAAACTGAACTTACCAGGTTGTCCTCAGGGGCGCTGCGCCGAGAGCGGTGTCGCATGGGCATGATCTTTCAGGAATATGCACTGGTTGAGCGATTGACCGTGATGGAGAACGTTCTGTCAGGCCGGCTGGGGTATGTCGGGTTCTGGCGCAGTTTTCTGCGGCGGTTTCCGCAAGAGGATTTCGATGAAGCGTTCCGGCTTTTGGATCGTGTTGGGCTTGCCCATATGGCGGACAAACGGGCCGATGAGTTGTCCGGAGGGCAACGTCAACGGGTCGGAATTTGTCGCGCACTGATACAGGATCCCGCTGTTTTACTTGTGGATGAACCGACCGCCTCGCTGGACCCGAAAACGTCCCGGCAGATCATGCGCCTCATCTGTGAGCTTTGCAAAGAACGCAAGCTGGCCGCGATCATCAATATACATGACGTGGCACTGGCCCAGATGTTCGTCCAACGCGTCATTGGACTTCGATTTGGGACCATTGAATTCGACGGGCCACCCGACGCTCTAACGCCCGAAGTCTTGACGACCATCTATGGCGAAGAAGACTGGGAAGCGACCATTGAGAAAGTCGAGGATGAGAACGGCGATACGATTGAGGCCGCCGAATGACTGATACAGACTTCGATCTGAATGCCCGGATCGGCCAGCCATGGAAAAAGCCGCCGCTTATTCAGCGCCGCTGGCTGCGTTGGGTGCTGTTGCTGGGTTTCATTGCGTACTTGATCGCGGCCGTCCTGACCATCGAAGTTAACTGGGCACGTGTCTACGAAGGTCTGGAGCGTGGAAAAGAATTCGTTCTAGCGTTTACCCGACCCGATTTCGTAAGCCGGTCAGGCGACATCTACGACGGCATGATTGAGAGTATCGTCATGACAGTGGCCGCCTCAGTCGTCGGTGTCCTTATCTCTATTCCCATCGCTTTAGGAGCCGCACGTAACGTGGCACCATTGCCGATCTATCTGATCTGCCGCGGGATAATTGCGATCTCTCGTGCGCTGCAGGAAATCATCGTCGCGATCCTGCTCGTGGCAATCTTTGGCTTTGGACCTCTGGCAGGTTTTTTGACACTTAGTTTCGCCACCATCGGCTTTTTGTCCAAGCTTCTGGCAGAAGACATCGAGAGTATGGATCGTGTGCAGGCAGAGGCCATCAAAGCCTCTGGCGCACGCTGGTCGCAATGGATCAACTACGGTGTGCAGCCACAGGTCATGCCACGGCTGCTTGGTCTTTCGATGTATCGCATCGACATCAACTTCCGTGAAAGCGCCATTCTGGGTCTCGTAGGTGCGGGTGGGATCGGCGCGACCCTCAACACAGCTTTTGACCGGTATGAGTATGATACCGCAGCGGCCATTCTGATCCTGATCATCGTAATTGTCATGGCGCTAGAGTATCTCTCCGGCGTTATCCGGGCACGTGTGCAATAATGCCGGTAAGCGAAACAGGTGGCCTGAAGGTCTGGCAGCGCAGAACCCAGCGTGAAAGCCAGACGCACTGGCTTATGTGGCTGACTGGTGTGGCGGTCTTTGCCTATTGCTGGCAGCAGATTTCGCAGGCAACGACCTGGTTCTTTGTATGGGACGCGCCGCGCATTGCCGGAGACATCTGGACCCGTGCCACCCCGCCACGATGGGAATACATCACCCAGCTCGGCAAGCCCATTTGGGATACGATCAACATTGCCACGCTCGGCACCATCCTTGCGCTTCTGATGGCAGTTCCTGTCGCCTTTCTGGCTGCGCGAAATACCACACCTTCCGCACTCTTCATACGTCCGGTGGCTCTTCTGATCATTGTTTCAACACGGTCGATCAATTCACTGATCTGGGCGTTGCTGCTGATTGCCATCATCGGCCCTGGTGTGTTCGCAGGCGTTATCGCCATCGCAATCCGCTCCATCGGATTTTGTGCAAAGCTTCTATACGAGGCAATTGAAGAAATTGATGCCACTCAGGTTGAAGCGGTCACTGCCACCGGCGCGTCTCGTTGGCAGGTCATGGCCTATGGGATCGTGCCGCAAATCCTTCCTGCGTTTGCGGGAATTGCCGTGTTTCGTTGGGACATCAACATCCGCGAATCTACCGTCCTTGGGCTTGTCGGTGCCGGAGGGATCGGGCTTCAGCTATCGGCATCCCTGAACGTTCTGGCCTGGCCGCAGGTTTCGTTGATCTTGCTTGTCATTCTTGCCGCGGTTGTGATCTCGGAATGGGTTTCCGCGAAAGTCCGCGGCGCGATCATCTGAACCTGCCATTCCCGAAAAACAGGCAGATGTACCCTAAGTTGCAAGTCTGCTTTCCAAAAGCTCGCCCTGCTCTTTCAGAAGAGGGTATGCAATCATCGCGAACGAGGTGTTCAACATTTTCAAGGCGCGCAGCAGATCAAGGTGAATTGCGCTCGTTTCGATGGTATCGGTCAATCCCTGTCTGAGACGTTTAAGGTGCCATCGTTCAAGCACCTGCTCTTTTTCTCTGATCTTTTCTTTTTGCTCAACCAGTTCGCGGGCCAACCCAATGTCTTCTGACATGAGGACCGTGATGCCGTGTTGAACGTTGCGCAGCACCTGGTCGTGGAAGTCGGACAACTCACGCCAACCATCCTCTGAGAAACTGACCTTCTGAACATCTTTGCGCCGCGCCAACTCGACCATTTTTCGCGCGATGACATCCGCCCCGGCTTCGAGGTTTACAGCTATGCCTGACAAATCAAATGCACGCGTTCCTGTGTCCACTTTCGGGTCACTGCTGCGCACCCCGGAAAGATAGACACGCAGATCCAGCGACATCTGCGTCATGTCTTTCATCTCTTGTCGCAGGCGCTGTGCCACAACGTCATCAAACACATCGAAAAGCCCCATGGCATCGCGCAACATGATCTCGACCCGGTTACCCATCTCAACGAGTTCACGTTGTGCACAGGCAAATGCGCGGGACGGATGGTTTTGAACGGTGGGATCCAACACTGACCTGTTTTGAGCCTCGGCTTGGGTGCCGTTGGTCTCTGCTAGCACCTGACGCGCGACCCAGATGGACGGTCTGAGACACGCCAATCCAAACAGAAGCAAACCCAGATTGAAGATCAGGTGCAGGTTCAGAACCTTTTGCGCATGACTTCCACCCGGCACAACACCCGCTGCATCGATTTGTGCAAGAACAAACAGCATTAGTGTTGCCCCACCGCCCCGCAACAACAGATTGGCAAAGACAACGCGCCGCACGGATACCGCACCGCCAATTGTCAGGAAAAACGCGATGAAGGCGCCTCCCAGATTGGCGCCGAGAACCATGGCGAATGCGGCTTCCAATGGCATGAGACCCTGCGCTGTTAGGGTTGCGAAAAGAAGAACTGCTGCCACGCTAGAATGCACGAGCCACGCAAAAACAGCGGCAATTAAAAATGCCGAAATCAAGTCGCGTGAAAGGTAGGCCATAACCGCACGGGTCGCATCACTCTCTGATAAAGGCGCGCTGGCGTTGCGGATCAGCTCTAGCGACAGAAAGATCAATGCCAGACCGATCAGGACACGGCCAATTTGGCGCGGTGTTCGCCGAGAACTGCGCAGAAACATCAAAACGCCTGCGAGCATCAGCAAGGGTGTCAGAACCGCGATACGTGAATTCAGAATTTGCACCACGATGGCCGATCCCAAATCAGCGCCGAGGATGATTGCAAGCCCCGCGCCACCACCAATTGTTCCGGCAGCCATGAACCCCGCCAAAAGCATCGCTACCGCGGTGGAGCTCTGCAATAGGACAGCCGCCGCTGCGCCCGTGGCCGAAGCTGTCAGGCGATTGGCCGTAGAACGTCTTAGCCACAGCCGAAGTTGTCCGCCAAAGGCGCGCTCAAATCCAGTGCGCACCAGACGGACGGCCCAGATCAACAAGGCAGCCGCCGCCGCCAGGTTGAGCAATATTACAATCGGTGAACTATCCATGGCTTTGTTGTTCTTTTTTTTGGGCCGAGCACAGCTTGAAGCCTAAAATGAAAAAGGTCCATCAAAAGGATCAAGAGAGACTGCGCTCCAGATCCCACCTGGTCCGGTATCAATCACCGCACACCCTGTCGGCCCCTTGAGAAAGCCGACTGTTGCATTATCCCGGCGATCCAGCGCAAAACCGCTACAAATCGCCGGTGCGGTTGCAACAACATGCCCGCCAATTTTACCATGATGCACGCCGTGAACGTGTCCGGCTATGACTGTAACATCGCGGTTTGATCCTTCTAGCACTGCCCCAAGCGCATCGGCATTTTCCAAACCTATCGCATCCATGAAGCAGATACCCGTCTGAATGGGAGGATGGTGCAACATAATGATAAGCGGACCATCGTCATTATCGGCCAACACGTCGCTGAGTACCGCAAGGCTGTCGCCTCGGAGTTGACCACCGCCTTGCCCTTCCACCAATGAGTCTAGCCCGACAAGCTGTGTGTCACCAATCTGTGCCTGCCAGTCGATTAGGCCGTTTTTCGGCATCCATTCCTGACCTGCAAACGCTGCGCGCATTGGATCTCGGGCATCGTGATTGCCTGGCACCAGAAAGAGCGGCAAACCAAGCCTTTCCAGATGGGTTCGGGCAAAGGCATAGCTGTCCCTACTTCCGTCGTCGCTAACATCACCCGTGATAAGAACTGCATCTAAAGGATCGAGCGCCGGGCGAAGCTCCAACAGCCGGTTCACAGCATCCCGCAGGATGGATCGGGTATCCAGAACATTGGAACAAAGCATGCCTTTTCCCACCACATGCAAGTCCGTCAGTTGGAGAAACCGCGCCATGCCTTCACTTGATCCCGGCGCGAAGGAAGGCTTGTACAAACTGGCGCTGGAAGACAAGGAAAGCGATGAGCAATGGTGCGACGGACATCATGGTTGCGGCCGAAATCACACTGATATCGACGCCATTTTCAGGTGCGCCAAATATCGACAAGCCAACGGTTAAAGGCCGCGTGTCCGGCGAGTTTGTCACAATGAGCGGCCAGAGAAAATTGTTCCAGTGGGTCGACACCGAGACGAGCGCGTATGCCAGGTAAGTGGGTCGCGCGAGCGGCACATATACCCGCCACAGGATCCCAAACCATCCGCACCCTTCGACGCGCGCTGCTTCGTGCAGTTCGATAGGCACGCCTTTGAAAGCTTGCCGCATCAGGAATATGCCAAAGGCTGATGCCATATATGGCATGCCCACGCCGAGAATGGTGTCAAACAAGCCTAGCCGAGAAACCATCGCGTAGTTTTCCACAATCAGGACTTCAGGCAGGATAAAGAGCTGCATCAGCACCAGTATGAAGACTAAATCCCGTCCCGGAAATTGCACCTGCGCAAAGGCAAATCCAGCGAGAGTGGTAACGATGAATTGCCCAATCAAGATCACAGTCACAAGAAGGAACGTGTTCAGAAAATACTTCAGCCACGGCGCACCCTCCCAGGCAACGCGGAAATTGTCCAAAGTCCAAGGTGCGGAAAGGTTGAAGTTTACCGCATCAGACGTCGAGTGAAACGCCGCCCAAAATGCGAAGAGCAAAGGTGAAATCCAGATTACCGCAAGAAGCAAGGCACCAAAGCTTTCGATATGCCGCGACAGGGTGCTCATTGGTAATGTGTCCGCTTGTCCAGAATGGTGAATTTGATCCCTGCGACAACACCGAGAACAAATAGCACCAGTATTGTCATCGCGGCAGCATGAGGCGCATCGAAGAAGGCGAATGCCATTTCCCAGATGTAGTAGAGAATGAGTTTCGAGGCGTCGTTAGGCCCACCCTTGGTCAGGATGAACAGGTGATCAATAAGTTTTACCGAGTTGATCAGCGCATTGACCATGATGAAAAGCGTTGTCGGCATCAGAAGTGGTAACACGATGCGACGTGTATACATCCACCTGCTGGCCCCTTCTATGTCGGCGGCTTCTTTGAGGTCTTCCGGAATCGTCTGAAGTGCCGCGAGGTAGAAGATCATGAAGAACCCCGCCTCTTTCCAGATCGTCACAATGATGACTGCCCAAAGTGCTGTTTCGGGTTGACCCAGCCAATTGACGGATGGCAATCCGAATAGCGCGCCGATCTGGTCCAGCACGCCCAGTCCCGGTGTGTAAAAGAAAAGCCAAAGGTTTGCGGCCGCAATCATTGGCAGGACAGTCGGCGTGAAATATGCCGTGCGCACAAACCCGCGGGCCGGAATCTTGGAATTGGCCCAAAGCGCCATGGCAAGTGCTATGGCGATGGAGATGGGAATGGTCGCACCTGCATAGATCAGGTTGTTGGTCACAACTTTCCAGAAAGTCGGATCTGCAAACAGGTCCGTGTAGTTCTGGGCCCCGACAAATTCACTCGGTTTGCGCCGGGTTTCCCGGCTAAAAATGCTAGACCAAAACGTCGCAAGCGACGGGTAAAATGCAAATGTCGTAAGAAGGATGGCCGCAGGCGACAGCAAAATCCAGCCATAAATCGCTTGTCTGCGACGTTCGATATCGACATGTTTCGCCATCTACTGCCCCTGCACGCAACGTACCACGGGCAACAGGTTCAGCCCTGTCGCCCGCAGATTTTTATTGGTAGTCGCGCAGCAGACGCTGGGCTGCGGCTTGCGCTTCTGCTAGGGCATCCGCTGCGGATTGAGAACCGGTCAGCGCTGCCTGGATGGCGTTGTTCAACCCTTCACGCACGCGAGCTGTCTCGAATGTCGAAAACTCCGCAACTGCGTTTTCCAACTGGTTGCGCGCCACCAGAGCGGGCGGGAACTCAGTTGTATAAGCCTTCAGCGCTTCAGTCTCATATGCCGCCGGAGAGACGCCCATATAACCCGTTTTGATTGACCAAGTCGCCGCCTGTTCTGGCGCTGTCATGAACTCGATCAGTTTAAGGGCTGCGGCTCTTTCTTCCGGCGTCGTATCTTTGAAGACGTAAAAGTTGCCACCACCTGTAGGAGAGCCTTTACGTTCATTCGCGGGAAGTTCCGCGACGCCAAAGTCAAAACTCGCATTGTTTTTGACCGCTGTCAGATTGCCGGTCGAATGCCACATCATCGCCGTCTGACCTTCGAGGAAAGCTTGCCGCAATGTGCCCCATTCAACAGTGCCTTCCGGCATCACACCATGTTCTGTCGAAAGCGCCTTCCAAAACTCCAATGTTTCGACAACGGCGGGATCGTCAAAATACGTGGTCAGACCATCGTTTGACATCACTTCTTTGCCGTTCTGGATCGCCAGCGCCTGGAACATCCAATAAGGATATCCGGTGGACGGAATCATGATCCCGTAGGTGTCGTCATCAGTCAACGCCTTGCCCATGGAAATCATCTCATCCCATGTTTGCGGCGGGCTTTCCGGATCGAGACCTGCTTCGCGGAACATGTCCTTGTTGTAGTAGGCCACGATTGTGGAGCGCTGGAATGGGATGCCCCATGTCTTGCCTTCGATTTTGCCGTTGGCCATCAGTGCTGGATAGAAGCTGTTGAGCCAATCGGTGTCGACGCCCTCAATATCGTCAAACGGCACGACCAGATCCTGTTCGATCAGGTCATAGGCGTCGATCGAGAACATGACTGCAAGCTGCGCAGGCTCGCCTGATGCCAATGCCGACAATGCACGTACACGGGTGTCATCATAGTTCCCCGAGTAAATAGCGTTGACCTTGATATCGGGGTTTGCCGCTTCAAAATCAGCCACGATCCCATCGACCACTTCAGTGAGCGCCCCACCCACGGCAATTGGGTAGTACATCGTTAACTCTGTTTCCGCCATTGCAGGCACAGCCAGAGCTGCAGCAGAAATGGCTGCTAGTCCAACCTTTCTAAAATGGTTCATTACTTCCTCCCTTTGGTTTTGATCTGATAAATTGGTTTCAGGACCCTGATGCTCCGGATTGATCTGCCAGCCTATGGCCTGTCGCATCAAAGAAATGCAGGTCCTCGTCAGCGAATGAGATTTCCATTTTTTCGCCGGTTTCGATTTGTTTCAGCCCAGGCATGCGCACGGTAAGACCGGTAGCCGAAGGGTGTGACAGACCAATGAATGTTTCCGAGCCCAGAAACTCGCATTCCGACACTTCGCAAGTCAGGCGACCTTTGCCGGTTTCTGCCACGCTCAGACTTTCTGCTCTTAGCCCAATGGTCGCAGCGTTCCCAAAACTGGGCAGGATGGAGCCTTCGATCAACGCCATGGGCGGCGCGCCCACGAATTCGGCGACAAAGGTATTTGCAGGTCTGTAGTAGAGTTCCTCTGGCGTTCCGGTTTGCTGGATGTGCCCGTCTTTCATCAAAACGACCATATCCGCCATGCTCATTGCCTCGGTCTGATCATGCGTGACGTAGATGACGGTGATCCCCAGATCGACCTGAAGTTTCTTGATGTCCTTTCGCACCGATGCGCGCAGTTTAGCATCAAGGTTCGAC
Organism: Roseovarius sp. S88; assembly: GCF_037023735.1. Taxonomy (GTDB): domain Bacteria; phylum Pseudomonadota; class Alphaproteobacteria; order Rhodobacterales; family Rhodobacteraceae; genus Roseovarius; species Roseovarius phycicola. The sequence goes on from NZ_CP146069.1 coordinate 2,774,999, forward strand.
AGTGGTTCATCCATCAAGCACAACGGCTGATTGGCAACAATGGCCCGTGCAAGTGCCACGCGCTGCCGCTGTCCGCCCGAAAGCTCGCCGGGTCTACGATTTTCATACCCAAGCAACCCTGTAATCTCGAGCGCACGCGTCAGCTTTTCTCGGCGGTCACTCGCGGCCACTTTGCGCACTTTCAATCCAAAAACGACGTTTTCCGCCACACTGAGATGCGGAAAGAGCGCGTAGGATTGAAACACCATCGAGAGGTTGCGCTCTGAAGGAGCCGCGGTTGTCACATTGCGCCCATCGATAGTGATCGTTCCTTCGTCGGGCAATTCAAGCCCCGACAAAAGCCGCAGGGTTGTTGACTTGCCACAACCCGATGGCCCCAAGAGCGCAACAAAAGAGCCCCGCGGAATAGAGAGCGAAATATCTTCAACGCCAAGCTGTCCGTTCCAGCGTTTGGCTACACTATCCATATGCACAAACGGCGCCGCCATCACTTTTCGTCCTTCTCTGCAAAGACAAGCCGTTGCGCGTGGCGCTCAGCGAGATCGTTGAAAGACGCATCCGGAGACCGGTCACACACCACCAAATCGATATCTGACAGGTTGCCCCCAGCTGCTGGAGCGAGGCGCCCAAACTTGCTGTGGTCAATCACAAGAATGGATTGTTTTGCGTTTTTTCGCATCTGTTCAGTCGCGCGTACTTCAGATTGATGAAACTCCAAGAGCCACCCATCCGCATCAATCCCCGCGGTTCCGAAAATTGCGTATTGCGCCCGATAGCGCGCAAAGAAATCCACCACCTCTTCGCCAACAAAATCGCGGTCCGGCAACCGAACTTCGCCACCCGGAACGATGATACGATTAGAAACCTCCTCGCTTAACGCCATCGCTGCACTGAGGTTGTTTGTGATGATGGTCAGTTCTTTTCGCCTGTGCAGGGCCCGCGCCACGCTCAGAACGGTGGACCCAATCGAAATGAACAACGTGGCGCCATCTGGAATACGCGACGCCGCCACTTCGGCTATGGCACGCTTGCCAACAAGGTTGGTTCCAGCTCTTTGATCAAAGGGGGTATTGAGCTTGCTTTCCGCCAGTTCAATACGACCATGCGCCCGACGAAGAGCATCGTCACCACACAAGATATCCAGATCACGCCTGATGGTTTGTGTCGAAACGCCCAACATATCGGCCAATGCGCCAACGCTTACGCCGCCGCGTTCTTGGACCACCTGTTGGATCAGGTCGCGCCGTCTGATCTTCTTTGAAGCCATAGATTCCCCGCCAAGTTGGCTTGAGAATAACTGACCAATGCAACAAAACAACAAAAATTGAGATAATCTATGTGCTATTTTGAAGTCTTGATGGACAAGAGATCGATATTTATTAAATAAATTGGAGTACTAAGACCTAATTTGATGGAAAAACAGTCAACAATAAAATGTAGTTTTGTTGTTTTTTCTTCCATTAGCCATCATCTTCGCTACCTTGGTTCCAAGTTTAAAACTATGGATACGGCACTCGGAAAAGGCCAACTTTGCGTATGCTAGACACCAACAGTATCTTTGACCGCTACCAGAATGTCAGACATCGTCTTCCTGTTGCCGAGTTGACCCCCGCAACTGAGGATATTGAAACACTTCTGGACATCACCGCCGAGGTCGATGCTTTCGTGTTTGATGCCTTTGGCGTGCTGAATGTCGGAAACACACCCATAGACGGAGCTGCAAGCAGACTGGATCAACTGCGGGAACTTGGTTGCCAAATTCGCATCCTGTCGAACGCTGCCAGCTACAATCACGACCGAGCGGTCGAGAAATTTCGCAATCTCGGCATGAAGATCGAGCCAGATGAAATCGTTACGAGCCGTGATGCCGCTCTCGTCGGCGTCGGCGAGGGGCTATGGGGCTGCATTGCTGCGCCATCTGATGATCTTTCGGATGTTCCGGCGACCACCCGCCGCCTCGTGGACGACGCCAGCGACTATGATCGTGTGAATGGTTTTCTGTTTCTGTCGACCGAAGTCTGGAGATCTGAAAGGCAGGTTCTCCTAAGAGACAGTTTGATCGCCAACCCCCGCCCTGTCGTAATTGCCAATGCTGATCTGGCCGCACCGCGCGATTTTGGGTTCTCACTGGAACCGGGTCATTTCGGCCATCTGCTGGCGGATGAGGGACTGAGTTCGATCAAGTTTTACGGCAAGCCTTTTCCAGAAGTATTTGAGATGGTCGAAGCTTCTCTGCCCGGTATAGCCCGAAACCGGATTGCAATGTGCGGCGATACACTTCACACAGATATCCTTGGCGCTGCATCGCGTGGATGGCGCACTGTTTTGGTCGAACGGGACGGTATGTTTTCCGGAGTCGACACGCGTCCGTTTTGCGATGTCTCGGCGCTGTTTCCAGAATGGCGCGTCCAAAGGATTTAAGCGTTCTCGTAGCACGGCGATTTTACAACGTGAGCTTTACGCCTCAAATGCATTCACCTCCATCGACCACGAAGGCGTGGCCTGTCATGAATGATGATTTGTTTGACGCCAGAAAAACGATAGCCTCGGCAATTTCCTCAACCGTTCCAAAACGGCCCATCGGAAGCGTTTCACGAATATAGCTTTCCAGTTTGTCCCGCCCTCCCATCTGCACCTCGAACCCATGGTTGAAGGGCGTGTCAATAAAGCCTGGGCAAAGTGAGTTGAAGCGTATGTTTTCTTTAGCATAGTCGGCAGCCATCTGTCGGGTCATAGCCAGAACCGCGTGCTTGGTAGTGGCATAAGCAATCATCTCACGGTCAAATTGAACGCCCGAGTTGGAGGAAGTGATGATGACGCTTCCTCCACCCTGCTGTCGCATCGGCGCAATTGCAGCTTGGGCAGCGATGAAATGAGACCTGACGTTCATCCGCCAGGACAGGTCCATATCGGTAACAGACACCTGCTCCAGCTTTCCTTCGATTTGAACACCAGCGTGAGAATGGAGGATATCAAGCCGACCCTCTGTGTGTGCGACTTCCTCTATGGCCGAAACAAGATCTGCATCTTCTGTCACGTCAAGTGCGCAGGCCCTGGCTTTGCCTCCCTCTTTGGCAATCTGGCTTGCAACGGCCTCTGCCGCGTTACCATTCTTATCGGTTACAATGACGCGCGCGCCCTCCCTTGCCATAGCTTTGGCGCCCGCGGCCCCTATGCCAGACCCGGCCCCCGTGACGAGCGCAACGCGATTTCTCAGCAAGATGAGGACCTCCGGAATTACGGTTTATCGTTTGTCGCTGCGCCTCAAAATGAGCTGCGCGATCACCAAAAGGACGAGGGATGCGAGCATCACCATTGTGCCGATGGCATTGACCTCTGGCGTGACACCGCGACGGATTGAAGAGAAGATGTAGATTGGCAGGGTCGTCTCTGAACCCGCGACGAAAAAGGCGATGATAAAATCATCGAAACTGAACGTGAAGCTGAGCAAAAATCCCGCAAGGATGGCCGGGGCGATCAAAGGCAACGTAATGAGCCGAAACGTCCGAAAGGGTGGTGCATAGAGGTCAGCGGATGCCTCGGACAACGCTGCTTCAAGTCCCTGAAGCCGGGCGCGCACGATCAGGACGACCAGAGCTAGTGTAAACATCGTATGCGCCGCGATCAACGAGGGTGTTCCCATAGACAAGGCAGGCGGATTGCTGCCTTCAGGCCAGAGGCTGGCTAGCCATGGGTTTACCACGTCAAAGACAGTGACCAATGCAATAAGTGTGGCAATACCAATCACAATGCCGGGGATCATCACCGCGATATAGATGATCGCATCAAAAATAGCGCGTGCAGGTCCTTTGATCCCCTGCAGGCCAACTGCCGCAAGCGTCCCCAGAATGCTCGCCAGAGTGGCGGACACAAAGGCCACGATCAGGCTGTTGCCCAGCGCCTCCATGACAAATGGATTGTTGAGCGCACGTCCGTACCATTTAACCGAAAAACCCTCGAATTGGCTGGCGCTGCGACCAGCACTGAAGCTGAACAGCGCGATGATTGCGATGGGTGTGTAAAGGAAGACATAAACCAGAAGGGAGTAAAGTCGCATGCTCACCGCCTCACATGATCGACACGTCTTCGCGCGTGGCACTCAGCCGCGAAATCAGACGCATGTACACAGTGACCGTGACAAGCATGACCAAAATCAGCATCACTGCCACGGCGGAGCCAAAAGCCCAGTTCCGCGATTGCAAGAAGAGGTCTACAAGCGCATTGCCGACAAAGAACACCTTGCCGCCGCCCAACAGCGCCGGAATCAGGAACTCTCCCATCAACAGGATGAAAACCAGCATACAGCCCGTTGCAATTCCTGAAATCGACATGGGAAGTGTGACGCGAACAAATGTGGTGAATGGCGTAGCGCCAAGGTCGGACGAGGCCTCCAAAAGCCGTTTGTCCAGACGATCCAGTGCCACGTAGATCGGAAAAACCATCAGTGGCAAATACCCGTAGACGATGCCCACCGTCACTGCAAATGGCGTGTAGATCAAACGTACGCCTTCAAGTCCGACGGTTTCAAGAAGCGCAGGTAACCCCTGACCTCCAAGAATGAAAATCCACGCGTAGCTTCGGATTAGGATTGAGGTCCAGAACGGCACAATCACTAGAACCAGGAGGATCGTCTTCCATTTTGGATCAGTCCGTACGGCAAGCTGGTACGCCAAAGGATAGGCAATGATCAGAGCCGCCAGTGTTCCCAATGGAGCCAAGGTCAGCGTGTTCTTGAACGCTGTCAGACGCGACGGCAGATTTGCGTATTGTTCAAAGGTGAAGGCGGGCACCCAGCCACCGGCCGGTGCCCGCTCTCCAAAGCTGAACACTAGTACAACAGAAAGCGGAAGCACCAGCATAACCAAAAGCCATGCGCCAGCCGGCGCAACCAGCAGCCAGTTTCTTTCGCGTTCTGTCACGCCGTCGTCCGATCAGGCCGACTTGAACCGGGCCAAAAGTTCGGCACGGTTGGGATCGGTCAGAGTCGCAGCTGCTCCGAATTCCAGAGCATCCAAACTTTCAGCCGCCGGATAGAGGATCGGATCGTTCAAGATTTCTTCGGGCAGAAGTGCATTGGTGCGGCTATCAGCAACCGGATAGCCGTGCGCCATTACCTCCCGCGCATTCACTTCCGGGTCGAGCATGAAGTTGATCAAGGCATAGGCCGCTTCAACATGCGGCGCACCTTTGGGAATGGCGTAGTAGTCACTCCAAAGCTCACCCCCTCTTTGCCAAGCGCAAAGGCGATGTCCGGGATGTCTGTATTGAGCTGCTTGCCGTCGCCGGTCCAGCAAATCGTCAACCACGCATCGCCAGAGCGCATGGCGGGCTGATAATCCGAAGTAATCGCAAAAAGATGCGGCTTGACGTCGATCAACAGCTTCTCGGCATCTGCCAGTTCTGCTTCGTCAATCGAGTTGAACGAGTAGCCATGATAGTTCAATGCCGCGCCAATCGTGGTCAACTGATAGTCGTGCACCATTGTCCGTCCACTGAAATCATCCATCGTGCGGTCAAAGAACTCTTTCCAGCTTTCGAAAGGCGCACCACCGTTATGCGATGTGTTAATCGCCATGCCCGTAGTGCCCCAGTTTTTCGGCACCGCGTAGACCACGCCATCGACGATCCCCGCATCGGAAAACCGCGCATCAAAGGCCGCAGGGTCATAGTTCGGCAGTTTCGAAAGATCGAGTGGTTCAATCAAATCCTCTTCGACATAAGTTGTGATTGTGTAGTTTGTGGGAACATACACATCCCAACCGCTGCCACCGGCCTGAAGCTTGGCGAGCATCTCTTCATTGGAGCCAAAGACATTCACCTGCGTGAAAGCGCCAGTTTGGTCCGTGAACATCTCGAAATTTGCAGGGTCATGGTAATTCGGCCAAGTGGCCAGAACAACGCGATCACCAATATCACTTGCAAAGGCACGCGACGGGCTCAGACCCGGTAGGGCGCCCGCCATGACCGCCGTGGCCGCACCAAGACCCGTTGTGCCAAGAAAATGCCGTCGCGTGATTGAACCTTTCTCGTAACGCCGCAGCTCTTCCATGAATTTCCGCTTTGAAATGTATGAATTGTCTTTCATGTCGTATCTCCCAGTTAAATGGTTGCTGCTCTTTGGCCTTCAGTCCGGCCTCAGGATTAAGGCGGCATCCGGGGTCCAATGGACCCAGACCGTGTCGCCTTTCCCGAGTGTCGATAACCCTGCATCGGTTTGACGCGGAGCCAGTGCTGTAATGATTCCAAGATGATCGTGGCGAACGACGTATTCGGTGTGCTCACCCAAAAAAATGCGGTTCTGAACCTTCGCTGCGAGACCGCCGGGCACTTCTTCACGGCTCAGCCTGATTTGCTCAGGACGAACGCTCAGGCACGCATTCTGCCCGGCTGCGACGTCGCTGACCAAGGCGCTGGCATAGGTCTGCCCATCGCCGAGTGTGATCCCGCTTTCGCCACCCGAAACGCGCGCGACTTTGCCGTCAAAAAAGTTCGATGTTCCAACAAAGTCAGCAACATAACGAGTGACTGGATGGTCATAGAGCTCTTGTGGGCTACCAACCTGAACGATCTCGCCCGCGCGCATCACACATATCCGGTCCGATAGCGAAAGCGCCTCTTCCTGATCATGTGTCACAAGGATGAAAGTGATCCCCAACTGGCGCTGGATGTCCTGCAATTCAATCTGCATCTCTTTGCGAAGTTTGCGGTCCAGTGCCGCAAGCGGCTCATCCAGCAAGAGAAGCTTGGGTTCATTGACAATGGCCCGCGCCAACGCAACCCGTTGCTGTTGACCACCTGACATCTCCCAGGTTCGGCGCCTACCAAAATCACCAAGTCGCACCGTTTCGAGTACTCTTAGCACCCTGTCCATTATTTCAGGTTTCGGCAATTTGGGCCGCTGTTGTTCAAGGCCATACGCAATGTTCTGCTCAACAGTCATGTGCGGGAAAAGCGCGTAGCTCTGAAAGACCATGTTCACAGGGCGACGATAGGGCTCAAGGTCCGATACGTTCTCATTCCCGATAAGAACCTGCCCCGCGCTTGGTGTCTCAAATCCAGCGAGCATTCTCAATGCTGTGGTTTTTCCACAGCCAGATGGGCCCAGAAAAGACAAAAATTCGCCGGACCGAATGCTCAGGTTCATTTTGCTCACCGCCACAAGCGAACCAAATCGCTTGGTCACATCCCGCAGCTCAGCAATCGATGCATCTGTGTCGTCTTTGAGTTTTACGTGATCCTGCACTGGCATGCCTGGAATGAGAGAACAGCAGTCGGAGGTCTATAACACCGATGATATAAATTTTCGCAAAAAGGCTATTTGTGTAAATATACAATTTGTTATAGATAGCACTAAAAAGCTGAGCCAAATTGATGACGACCAACTGGAATCAACAGACCGCGCTTTGCCTTGATGCACTCGGCAAATCGGCATTCGCCGCGACACTGGCCGGATCGATCCGCAGTTTGGTACCTTATGAATTTACAGTCATATTCGGCTATATCGGGAAAGAACGCCCTCTTGCCCTCTTTGACGATTTCTCACCGGAACGCAAAAGGCTTCATGTCGATGAGTATCTGGAAGGGCCTTACCTGATAGATCCATTTTTTCTGGCAAGCACCGGAGACACACCACCTGGAATTTGGCGCCTTCGAGAAATAGCACCTGACCGTTTTTACCAGGGAGAGTACTTCCGGAGTTATTACGCACAAACAGGTTTGGCAGAAGAGGTTGGGTTCTTAATCGATGTGGATTCCAAGTTGTCCATCGTTGTTTCGTTGATGCGAACAGAGAAAAAATTCAGCAAGGCCGAGATACGCGTGCTTTCGGACATTCAGCCCGTGGTTGATGCCCTCTGCCGTCGTCATTGGTCGAATGTCGAAAGAACCGGACGCGCCGAAGCATCAATCATGCTAAACCAAAAAGTGTCCGACGCGTTTTGCACAATCGGCGGAGGAGCACTCACACAACGCGAAAGCCAGATCGTTGAACTGACGTTGCGCGGACACTCTTCCGAGGCCATCGGGCGTCTTCTTGCAATTTCACCAGGAACTGTCCGAATTCACCGGCGAAATGTCTATTCCAAACTTAGGATAAACTCACAGGGTGAACTTTTTTCGATTTTCCTAGAAACGATTGGTGCCGTCTAAGTCGGTACTATGTAAGACAGGTGTCAAAATTCTTTAGATGGACCGAACCACTTGTTCATTCCGCAACGCAAGTGTCGGTGCCGGGCCTGTGATTTCACACTTTCGATTTGAGCGGTTCTTTCTTTCCAGACTGGGTTTCGCGAGATGTCTTTGTACCTGCAACTTGATAAGATCGTGCAGCGAGAACATGTGATGAGGCGAATAGCAAAAGAAAACGATTTTCTTCTTTTGCGCAACGGGAGAAGCCTATGACAATTCACAGGTGGACCTGAGCAAAATGACAATTGGGCAAATCGCCGGAAGGCTGAAGCCATCTCACCTTTGGACTGTACTTGTTGCATTGTGTGCGGCTCTCGCTGGGGCCTTTTCGTTAGGTGCGCAACTTCTTCCTTGAACTTATAGCCGTCAGCAAATCCAGCGCCGCCTACGGGCGGACCTTCGCGCTTGCAGCGAATGACGGCAAAGCGGGCTGCGACCGCAGCATAATGATCGGTCGTTGAACGGCAGGAATGGGCCGTCGTTGTCGGTGACCTCGCCACCCATCACGTGGATGCTGGGCCGCTTGCGATGGCGGCAATGTGCCCATTTTGATCAAAGATCGCGTTGAATGAAGAACCATTCACGCCTTACCAACTACACACATTCTCAACTCTCCATGCCGGCGACAATTTCAAAGGCTACGAGAGATTTCACCAGATTAGCAGGCCTGGTTTTTGTGCTTCAAAACCTTTTGCGCTCGGAAAAAGGGAGCGCATTCTTGCAACCGTTTCAATCTCGCCATCCAGCATCGTTTCAACAGTGCCCAACCAAGTCTTAAATGTATCAGAGTCCCAATGGTCCTGAAAGGCTGCTTCGTCTCTGAACACTTCATAGAAGTAGAAACGGTTTGGGTTCGCCTCATCCACCATGATCTGAAATTGAAAAACCTCAGGATCTTCACTGACAACGTTCTGCGCTTCGAAGATGCTGGCAGCCAGAAAAGACTTTCGGTGCTCAGGTTTAACGTTCACTACGAAGAACCCCCCAAACAATGCATCTTCCATATTTGCCTCCATCATTGATCGACAAGCCATCGCAGGTCAGAAAACACGCCAATCCCACTTGTGCGCATTAACCTTAAGCACAGCTTTAGCCATCGCCCTACGCGGATCTCTTGTTTTCCTCCGCATCACCCCATCCTAGCGCACATGAAAGTTCATGCGACATCGCGGTCAGTGTTTGGCCGATGTTTTTCCTCATGGAGGGCGTGAACACCCGCACGGAAGCTGTAGCGCCAATCGACAGCGTCGAACCAATACCGGATTTGGCCAACGTCGTTGCAACAGAACTTATCCCCCGTTCCAGCTCTTCGACACATTCGGCATACCCTTTGGCCCGGATAGCGTCGAGTTCCGCTGCCAAGTCCTCTCGGTTTGAAATCGTGCGTTCGGTATATCGTTTGAGCTGTCCATTCAGTTCATCATGAGACAGCAAATCTGGCGATAGTGCCGCGATGGCCTTGGCGCAAGAGCACGCGTGCAATGGGCGCTTGCCCATGCCTGGGTGCAGATAAGACACGCCCGTCTGCGGTGTTGCCACGTGAATTATCTCGACCCAGTGACCGCGCAGCCGAGACAAGAAGAATGCAGCTCCATAGTCACTGGCGGCATTGGCGAGCACCGGCGCAATCACGTCCAGAAGTGCAGGATCGGAGTGATCGCTCAGTGTGATGCGCTTCAACCTCATCCCAATTGCAAACTCTCCGCGGGCGGGCGATTCAATTAGACCTGACGAAACAAGATCCTGAACCAGCCTATAGGCAGTCGGTTTGGGGAGATCGGACTGCGCACAGATATCCGCCACGGTTGCACGTCCTTTTTGACCAACCACTTCCAATATCAGCACTAGACGTTCGAGGTACATTTTTCTCACTATGCGATAACACGATTTTCGATATACGATAGATTGAGTGGAATCAAGGGAGTGATGATACGATGGATAGAGCATGCTGCGGACCGGGCTACGGGAGCCCGCAAGAAGCCATCAAAGCCCCCCGTGAAAAGCTGCTGTACACAATCGCCATCTACACAGGGACGGGTATACAGAAGCCCGACTATCTGGCAACCGTGGATGTAGATCCTGACAGTCCAACCTATTCTCAAGTGATCCACCGGCTGGAGATGCCTGGGATCGGGGATGAGCTTCACCACATGGGTTGGAATGCCTGCTCGTCCTGTCACGATGACAGCTCAATGGCTCGGAAATATTTGATACTGCCTGGTGTGCGCTCCAACAATCTTCACATTGTCGACACCGCTACCGACGCGCGCGCCCCACGGTTGCACAAGGTGATCGATGGTGCCGAGATCAAGGCCAAGGCCGATCTGTCAGGGCCCCATACTGTGCATTGTCTGGGCTCGGAGATCATTATCTCCTTCCTTGGAAACGCCAAGGGCGAGGCTCCTGGTGGCTATCTGCATCTCGACAAGGAGTTCAACATCGTTGGACGTTGGGAAAGCTCCATGGGCGACATCAAGTTCGGCTACGATTTCTGGTATCAACCGCGTCACAACGTGATGGTGAGCTCTGAATGGGCCGCACCCAATACCTTCATGCCCGGCTTCGACCTGGAAGAAGTGGGCCATCTGAAATACGGGCGTGAGCTACATTTCTGGGATTTCGAAAAGCGCGAGCCCGTCGAAAGTTTCTATCTGGGTGAAGACGGGCTCTTGCCCCTGGAGGTCAAGTTCCATCATGACCCAGACAGCACGCATGGGTTTTGTGGGGCAGCGCTGTCGACCAATGTTATCCACTGGTGGAAGGACAGCGATGGAACCTGGAAGTGGGAAAAGATAATCGACGTGCAAAATGAGATGCACCCCGAATGGCCGATCCCTTTGCCAGGGGTCATGTCGGCGATCCTTATCTCGATGGACGACAAATACCTCTATCTCAACAATTGGCTGCATGGCGACATGCGCCAATATGACATCACCGATCCGCATAATCCCAAACTGACAGGCCAGGTATTCATGGGAGGCCTATTGGATAAAGCCCCAATCGTGAACGGGATCGAGGTCGCCGGTGGTCCGCAGATGTTTCAACTCTCACTGGACGGACGCCGACTCTACGTCACAACCTCGCTGTTCTCGACCTGGGACAACCAGTTCTACCCCGAGATCCGTGAAAAGGGAGGTGTAATGGTGATGATAGACTGCGACCCCGAAACGGGCGGCATGAAGATTAACGAAGACTTTATCGTGGACTTTGGAGAAGAGCCGAATGGCCCCTCGCGCTGCCACGAGAGCCGGTATCCAGGCGGTGATTGCACAAGCGATATTTGGCTATGAAGACGCATACCGTGACAATCGCGAACCGGGACGGTGCGACCTTTTTGGTCAACACGCGCCGCCCATTGCTGGAACAACTCAGGGACCAGGGCGTCGATCTTCCCTATGGCTGTGAATATGGCGGCTGCATTACCTGCGCTGCGAAACTGAAGACCGGCTCGGTGGATCAACGCCGACAGGTCGCCCTCAACAACCGCCAGATCGCCAACGGTTATGTAATCCTGTGCGTTGCCCGCGCGACGTCCGACATCACTTTGGAGATCGGGGTAGAGAGCCATGACAAGCTCTACCGAAATCCGTTTCTCGACCCGCTCAAACCCCACGAACTCAAGGCGGACATTGCGACACCGAAGGAAGGTTAACTGATGCCCGAAGCAGATATCGACCGCATCTACGATTACGACCCTAAATACCTTGCCGACATTTTGAAGTCGGTCAAAACCATTGCGATGGTGGGGGCAAGTGCGGACAAAACGAAATTCAGTTATGGCGTGCTGAGGCAACTCAATGAAATCGGCTACGATATTCTACCGGTAAACCCCAATCCAAATGTGTCGGAAATCAGGGGTCTGAAAGTCTACCATTCGCTGGAAGAGATCAACAAACCTGTTGATATGGTGGACGTGTTTCGTCCCAAGGAAGAATTTTTCGGCTTCGCCGAGAAGGCTATTGCTATAGGGGCCAAAGTTCTTTGGGGCCAGATCGGCGTCTACGACGATGGGGCAAAAAAACTCGCCGAAGATGCTGGCCTTCTGGTTGTAATGAACAGATGCCCCAAGATCGAACTCTTCCGCCCCTTTTGGAAACCGCGCCTTGATCTGAAGATATGATGGAAAGCCGAAAGGCAGTGGCTTCCTAAGTATCCAATGAAGCCGTAGATGCTCAACCCGAATAACTGGGACGTATGGCAAGTCCAAACATTTGAACGCTTCGAGTCGTCCATGGCCACAAACCAAATTGCAACCAGCATCTACGACAACCAGGTTGATAAACCCAAACGCGCGTATGCTGTTTGCAATTTGTTTAACTTGATGAGCGGAGTGTTCTCGTGCGTTGTCAGGATGTGGTTTTATTTGTGAAAAAGGTAAGTATTCAATTTTAAGATTGGGAACCGGTGATCCAGTTTGGTTCGTTGGGATGAATACTTCTGTTTATTGTTGTTTTGAATTCATTGTTCGGTGTCTCCATCAAAAAAGGTCCATAATTTTTCTCCATTTTGATCGAGTGATTAGCACCGTATATTGTGCCTCAACGCGTTGCAAACTCTATATTTTGAAAAAATATTTCCGTTGCTTGCACATCCAAAGGAAATCGTCGTTCGTTGCGAGTGGTTTAAATCAGGGATCACTATTTCTCTGTTACCAATTTCAAATTCCCTGTTAAGAATGAAAATTTTCCCTGTTAGTTGATTTAGGGAATTCGTCCGCAAGGCGTTGATTTTACAACGTGATACAAAGCTTGGCAGCCAAATCCTGGCCAAACTGGCCATTATTCCCTGTATTTTCCCTGTTATCAGGGAAATTTGAACAGAGACTGGCTAGCTTGAGACTGCTTGCACTGCCAGCCACGCCCCCAGTACCCAGATCTCAGCTCCGGATGTCTTTTTTGTCCGAAGTTTACTTTGGATGTCATCCTGGCGTTACGCGGCAGCGTCATAGGGTCTTTCAGATGCGCTGGGCCAACCGGGAAAGGACAATGGCCCAGTGTGCCCTGACGCATGCAAAAGCAGGATGCAGCAGCTTGCTTGAAATCCGGTTCGTGCCGTGTATCGTTTTAACACGTGAACCAGCCAAATTCGAAGCGCGAACTGCGCGCCAACTCATTGTCAGATGACGCGTCGTTAACAGGCGCAAGGGAGGAAACATGAACAAGTCATTGATCGCCGGACTGGCGTTGTCCGGAACCGTTTTGAGCCCGCTTGCGGCGTATGCACAAACAGAAGTCCAGTTCTGGCACGCCTTTACAGGGCGTCTCGGCGAACTTGTCGAGGCCCAGGTCGAAGAATTCAACGCAAGCCAAAGCGACTATGTTGTCGTGCAAAGTCACAAGGGCAACTATTCTGAGACGCTAAATGCGGGCATCGCCGCGTTTCGCGCACAAGAGCAACCTCACATCCTGATGGTGTTCGAAGTCGGCACGGCGACGATGATGTCTGCCCAAGGCGCGATCAAGCCGGTCTATTCCGTGATGGCCGAAAGCGGCGCGGAGTTTGATCCTGACGCTTATATCGGATCGGTCAAAGGCTACTACACCACCACAGATGGCGAGATGTTGTCGCTGCCGTTTAACTCATCCACACCGGTGCTGTGGGTCAACCGGGATGCCTTTAAGGCCGCAGGTGTGGACCCTGATACGGATCTCTCGACATGGCAAAATGTCGGAGCTGTGCTGGATCAACTCAAAGCGGGTGGTTCAGAATGCCCGTTGGTCACGGCATGGCAAAGCTGGATTCACCTTGAAAACTTCTCGGCCTATCACGACGTGCCCTTCGCATCGAAAGACAACGGGTTTGCCGGGCTTGATACCGAGCTGATGCTCAATGGCGAAGCGCAGGTGGCCCACCTCACGGCTATGGGTCAATGGGCCAAGGACGGCAAGTTCATCTACACGGGCCGCCGCAACGAAGGCGGGGCGAATTTCCGCGCCGGTGAGTGCGCCCTCTTCACCGAAAGCTCAGCAGGCTACGCCGGCATCAAGGCCGAAGCACAATTCGACTTTGACGTCCGTCCCTTGCCCTATTGGGAAGGTGTTGGCAACGCGCCGCAAAACACCATCATCGGTGGTGCGTCGCTCTGGGTCATGGAAGGCCATGAAGCTGAGGAATACAAAGGCGTAGGTTCCTTCCTGAGCTTTCTGTCCAGTTCAGACGTACAAGCGTCCTGGCATCAGAACACCGGCTACCTGCCGATCACGGCAGCGGCGGGTGAGGCCACACGTCTTGCTGGGTTCTACGACGAAAACCCCGGCACGGACATTGCCGTGATCCAGATGACCGCCAAGGAACCCACGGCCAACTCCAAGGGCCTGCGCCTTGGGTCCTTTGATCAGATCCGTGGTATCATCGATGAAGAGCTTGAGGCGATCTGGTCCGGCGACAAATCTGCGCAAGAGGCCATGGACAGCGCCAAAGAGCGTGGCGATGCACTTCTGCGTCGCTTTGAGTCGGCCAACAAGTAAGTAAGATTAAGGCGGGTCCAGGCGGCCCGCCTTTTTCCGACAGGGGACAGTTTTGGAAAAACGCGTCACATTTCGTGGCTGGTTGCTGCCGCTCTTACTGATCGCGCCGCAGGTGATCATCTCGGCGGTCTTTTTCTTCTATCCCGCCGGGCAGGCCATCTGGCAGTCGCTGTTCATCCCCGATCCATTTGGGCTTTCGGCGCAATTTGTGGGGCTGGGAAATTTTGAGTTCCTCCTCAATGACAAATTCTACCGCGCGTCCTTCCTGACCACGGCGGTCTTTTCTATCCTCGTGACCCTCTGCTCAATGGTCCCCGCCCTCTTTCTGGCCGTCCTCGCCGACCGACTGATCAAAGGCTCTGGGGTCTATCGCACGCTGCTTATCTGGCCCTACGCCGTAGCCCCTGCGGTCGCGGGCGTGCTGTGGCTCTTCATGTTCAACACCCGTGTGGGCGTGATCTCCTGGTATCTTGGTACATTGGGGTATGACTGGAACCATGTGCTGAACGGTGGTGAGGCCATGGGCCTTGTTGTTGTGGCTTCAGCTTGGGGCAGGATCAGCTACAATTTCCTGTTCTTTTTTGCGGCGTTACAAGCCGTTCCTCGTTCAGTGATTGAAGCGGCCGCGATAGACGGTGCCCGCTTCTGGCGGCGGTTCTGGACGATTGTCCTGCCCCTTTTGTCGCCCACCACCTTCTTTCTGCTGGTGGTCAATATCGTCTACGCCTTCTTCGAAACTTTCGGCGTCATCCACACGATCACCTCGGGCGGCCCGCAACAGACCACAACGATCCTCGTCTACAAGGTCTTCTCTGACGGCTTTGTCGGGCAGGACCTGGGATCCTCTTCGGCGCAATCGGTGATCCTCTTGATTGTCGTGGGCCTGCTCACGGTCATTCAGTTCAAATACATAGAAAAGCGAGTGCATTACTGATGGCGGCTGAAGTGCATGGTATGGTGGAAAAGCGGGGCGCGGGGCTGTGGCTTACACATGTCTACATGATCCTGGGCGTCTTCGTGATCTTCTTTCCCATCTGGCTTGCCTTCGTAGCCTCGACCGTCACCCAGCCCGAGATCACCAACCCGCCCATGCCCGTCTGGCCCGGGGATCAGTTTTGGGTGAACTACAAAAACGCACTCTTTTCCGGTGTAAATGTGCCCGTCGCCACTATGCTGATGAATTCCATGGTCATGGCCGTGGGCATCGCCGTGGGCAAGATCATTATCTCGCTCCTTTCCGCCTTTGCCATCGTCTATTTCCGCTTCCCCGGGCGCACGACCTTCTTCTGGCTCATATTCCTGACCCTGATGCTGCCCGTCGAAGTGCGTATTGTGCCGACCTTCGAGGTTGTCGCGGGCTTTGGCATGCTCAACAGCTACGCGGGCCTAATCTTCCCGCTCATCGCCTCGGCAACAGCCACCTTCCTCTTCCGACAGTTTTTTCTGACCATCCCGGATGAACTGGCCGAGGCTGCGCGTGTCGATGGCGCAAGCCCCATGCGCTTTTTCTGGGACATCGTCGTGCCAATGAGCCGCACGAACGTGGCGGCGCTCTTTGTGATCCTTTTCATCTATGGCTGGAACCAATATTTGTGGCCGTTGCTCATCACCACCGATCCGGAAATGAACACCATCGTCATGGGCATCAAGCAGATGTTCCCATCCGGCGATGACTTTGCCCATTGGCCGACAATCATGGCCACCTCGATCCTCGCGATGATCCCTCCGGTGATTGTCGTCATCTCCATGCAGCGGCTCTTTGTCCGCGGCCTTGTCGATAGCGAGAAGTAACCATGGCCACCGTCACCCTTACCGACATCAAGAAAAGCTTTGGGCCTACGGATGTGATCCACGGCATCAATGTCGAGATCGCTGATGGCGAATTCATCGTCATCGTCGGGCCTTCGGGTTGTGGCAAATCCACCTTGCTGCGGATGGTTGCGGGGCTGGAAACCGTCACCTCAGGCGATGTTCTGATTGGCGGGGAACGTGCCAATGACAAGGAACCCATGGATCGCGACATCGCCATGGTGTTTCAGAACTACGCCCTCTACCCGCATATGTCCGTGCGCCAGAACATGGGATACGGCCTGAAGATCGCAGGGCTGCCCAAGGACCAGATCAACGCTAAGGTCGAAGAGGCCGCGAGGCTCTTGCAGCTAGAGGCTCTGCTCGACCGCAAGCCCCGCCAGCTCTCAGGCGGCCAGCGCCAGCGCGTCGCCATGGGCCGCGCCATTGTGCGCGAACCGGCGGTGTTTCTCTTTGACGAGCCTTTGTCCAACCTCGACGCCAAGCTGCGCGTGCAAATGCGGCTTGAAATCAAGGAATTGCAATCCAAGCTCGGCATCACGTCGCTCTATGTCACCCATGATCAGGTCGAGGCGATGACCATGGCCGACCGCATGATCGTGATGAACGGCGGGGTGGCCGAGCAAATCGGCACGCCGCTTGAGGTCTATGAAACCCCCCACACGCTCTTTGCCGCGCAATTCATCGGCAGCCCGGCGATGAATGTCTTTGATGCGGAATTGAAATCCGGTCAGGTTCAAATTGGTGGGCAAACCGTGGCCGAAGCGACAGGCCCGGATGGTCCGGTCAAACTGGGCGTCCGCCCTGAACACTTTGTAAAGGACGATGCGGGGCCCTTCGAGGTCCGCGTTCAAATGACCGAACCGCTTGGCGCCAACACTCTGCTACACGGGCGGCTGACAGGCACAGATCACGAGGTCACGATCAGCCTGCCCGGAGTGCATACGATGAGTGCAGCGCAATCGCCACTGCGCTTTACCCCTCAGTCCGGCATGATCCACCTGTTCGATAGCAACACAGATCAACGGATCGACACCTGACCCTTCAACCGGTCTTTTGCAATGGAACCGCCTGACGCATCTGCGCGCCCATCCAGCGGCCCGTGTCGATCATCCGGTTGGAAAAGCCCCATTCGTTGTCGTACCAGCTTACCACTCGCACGAACCCGTCTTGCGTGACGCTGGTCTGCGCTGCAGCAAAGCAAGAGGAATGCGGATCATGATTAAAGTCGACCGATACCAGAGGGGCCTCTTCATAAGCCAACACACCTTTCAGCGCCCCCTCTGAGGCCTCTTTCATCACCGCATTGATCTCATCCCGCGTTGCTGTGCGTTCAGGCACAAAACTCAGATCAACCAGCGACACATTCGGCGTCGGCACCCGAAGCGCCGAGCCTTCCAACCGCCCCTCAAGACGTGGCAGAACCTCCGAAATTGCCCGCGCCGCGCCGGTTGAGGTCGGCACAATCGACAAGGCAGCCGCACGCGCGCGGTACAGATCAGAATGCGGCGCGTCCTGGCTGTGCTGATCCCCGGTATAGGCATGCACCGTCGTCATATACCCCGTTTTGATGCCAAAGGCGCGGTCCAGCACCATCGCCACCGGAGCAAGGCAATTTGTCGTACAGGACGCGTTTGAGACGATGACATCCGCAGGCGTCAGGTCAAAATGGTTCACGCCATAAACCACCGTCCGATCCGCACCTTTGCCTGGAGCCGAAATGAGAACCCGGCGTGATCCGTTCTGCAAATGCCGCGTGGCCCGATCGCGTGCGGTGAAAAGCCCGGTGCACTCAAACGCAATATCCACATCGTGCCAGCGCAGCTTTTCTGGATCGCGTTCGGCAGTGACCCGAATGCGATGCCGCCCCACATGCAGATGATCGCCCTCAATCACTACCGGGTCAGCCAACCGCCCATGATTGCTGTCAAACCGCAGCAAATGCGCCAACGTCTCAATCGGCGCCAGGTCATTTACTGCAACGACGATGATGTCTTCGCACCCGCGCTCCACCAACGCGCGCAGCAACCCTCGTCCAATTCGGCCAAAACCATTGATAGCTATTTTTGTTCCCATAAGAGCCACTCCGCGTGTTCATATCAATTTATGTTAGCGCTAACATATTTGATCGTAATATACCAAGCCCCTTTTGTTACAAATCCACAAAACTGAAATTAAATGAGAACTACCAATTGGTTACGAACACTTCGAATGCCCACAGCTGCCGCAAGTTATACAGCCCTCAATCTTGCGCATGTCAAAACTGCCACAGGCCGGACAGGACGCACCACGCGGGCCGCCGTGGTTAACCACCTGCGCCTGCGGGTCTTCTTTGAGGCCAAGCCCCTCCCCTTCGAGAAACCCGATATTCACCATATGATTTTCCAACACCCCGCCAATCGCGGCCAGGATCGACGGAATATACTTCCCGTTCATCCAGGCCCCGCCGCGTGGGTCGAACACGGCCTTGAGTTCTTCTACCACAAAAGACACATCCCCACCGCGCCGGAACACCGCCGAGATCATCCGCGTCAGCGCCACGGTCCAGGCATAATGCTCCATATTCTTGGAGTTGATGAACACCTCAAACGGCCGCCGACGCCCATTCAGGATAATATCGTTCACGGTGACATAAATCGCATGGTTGCTGTCGGGCCATTTAAGCTTGTAGGTATGCCCCTCCAACTCCTGCGGACGATCCAGCGGGTCGGACATGTAGACGACCTCGCCACCATCGCCCTGCGCCATGCCCTCACCAGGCACTTTGTCTTCCGCCTCAGAAACGCTGAGAACAGACCCCGTCACATCGTTGGGCCGGTAGGTCGTGCAGCCCTTACAGCCAAGATCCCAGGCTTGCATGTAGACGTCTTTGAACGCCTCAAATGAGATATCCGCTGGCACGTTGATCGTCTTGGAAATGCTGGAATCAATCCATTTCTGCGCCGCGGCTTGCATCTTCACATGCGCATCCGGCTCCAGCGTCTGGGCGTTGACGAAATACTCGGGCAGGTCTGCTTCGCCAAACTTCTCGCGCCACATCTGGACGGCATAATCCACCACCTCTTCTTCGGTGCGGCTGCCATCCTTCTGCAACACTTTGCGGGTGTAGGCATAGGCAAAGACTGGCTCGATGCCAGAACTGACATTGCCGGCATAAAGGCTGATCGTGCCGGTGGGCGCAATCGAGGTCAAAAGCGCGTTGCGAATACCGTGTTCACGCACCGCCTCTCGCACATCCTCATCCATCGCCTGCATGGTGCCACTGGCCAGATAGGCATCGGCGTCAAAGAGTGGAAACGCGCCTTTCTCTTTGGCCAGTTCTACCGACGCCAGATACGACGCCCGCGCAATCGCCTTAAGCCAGACCTCTGTCTGCGCCGCAGCCTCATCCGAGCCATAACGCAAGCCGCACATCAGCAATGCATCCGCCAACCCTGTGACCCCAAGCCCAATCCGCCGCTTGGCCTGGGCCTCGGCACGCTGTTCCGGCAGCGGAAAGTTTGACGCATCAACCACATTGTCCATCATCCGGATCGCCGTGCTGACCAGCTCGGTAAGTGCCGCCTCATCAATAGATGCATCTGCATCAAATGGCCGTTCCACCAACCGCGCCAGGTTCACCGACCCCAGCAAACACGCCCCATAAGGCGGCAGGGGCTGCTCACCACAAGGATTCGTCGCCGCAATCGTCTCGGCATAATGCAGGTTATTCGCCGCATTGATCCGGTCGATGAAAATCACGCCAGGCTCGGCAAAATCATAGGTCGCCTGCATGATTTTGTTCCAAAGATCGCGCGCCTGCACGGTCTTGTAGACTTTGCCTCCAAAGACAAGTTCCCAAGGTCCATCCGCCTTCACCGCATCCATGAACGCATCCGTGACCAGCACCGACAGGTTGAACATCCTAAGCCGCGCCGGATCGGATTTGACGGCAATGAAGTCTTCCACATCCGGATGATCGCAGCGCATCGTCGCCATCATCGCGCCCCGGCGGCTGCCCGCGCTCATGATCGTGCGGCACATCGCATCCCACACATCCATGAAACTCAGCGGCCCGCTCGCATCTGCGCCAACGCCTTTGACTTCGGCGCCACGCGGCCGAAGCGTCGAGAAGTCATAGCCGATCCCGCCGCCCTGCTGCATCGTAAGCGCCGCCTCACGCAGCGCATTGAAAATCCCGTTCATGTCATCCGGGATCGTGCCCATGACAAAACAGTTGAAAAGCGTCACTGCCCGCCCTGTGCCCGCGCCTGCCGTGATCCGGCCCGCAGGCAGGTATTTGAAATCCTCAAGCGCGGCGTAAAATCGATCTTCCCAAAGCTCCGGCGCCTTCTCCACGGCCGCCAAAGACCGCGCAATCCGCCGCCAGGTATCCTCCACCGTCCCGTCCACAGCGGTGCCATCCGCCTGCTTGAAGCGGTATTTCATATCCCAGATGGACTCTGCGATCGGGGCAGCGAATCGAGTCATGGAACCACAATCCATTGTGTATGAACGGAACAAGAACACTACACTTTGGGGGTCCAAAATGCAATCTTCTTCTTTCTTGTCCCAAATACCCAATTTCCGAGGGTGACGCCACTCCATCGCTTCGTTCTTGGCGCAATTGTGCTGCTGACAGGCCCTGTCAAACTATGTCGCAAACGGCGTTGCGCCCTCCCCACCCTTGACCCAGAGTGGCCACATCATGCACCGCGCCCAAGTCTCACATACGGATCAGGTCACCCTTGGCATCCTCATTATCCTCGCCTCCGTCGCGGCGCTGGCGCTTGGGGATGCCACGATCAAACTTATCAGCGCTGATTTTTCTCTGTGGCAGATTTTCGCGCTGCGTTCGGCCTTTGCCATTCCCTGCATCATCCTGCTCGCCATCCTCGCCAAACGCCGCCTGAGACCAACTGCCCCAGGATGGGTTAGCCTGCGCGCCCTGTTGCTTGTCACCGGATGGATCGCCTATTACGGCGCGCTGCCCTGGCTTGATCTCGGCACCGCTGCCGTTGCCGTCTACACCAATCCCATTTTCACAGCCCTCATCACCGCCGCAGTGCTCAATGAGCGCGTGACCCCCATACAATGGCTGGGTATCGTCATTGGCTTCATCGGTGTCGCCATAATCCTGCGCCCCACAGACGCGCAGTTTTCCTGGTCTCTTCTCGGCCCGATCACAGGCGCGTTGCTTTACTCGCTGGCGATGATCCTGACGCGCAGCAAATGCCAGTCCGAAGACTATGTGAGTCTGGCTTTTACCCTGCACATCGCTTTCATAGTCACCGGCGCGATTGGCCTGGTCCTCACCACGTTTTTGACCCTGCCAAGTGATGTGACAAGTCAAATCCCCTTTCTGACCACCGGCTGGGCAGCGATGGCAGCAACCGACTGGGCCTTGATGGCGGGTCTTGGCCTTCTTGGTATGGCCTTCACCCTCGGGGTCGCCCGCGCCTATCAGATCGCGCCGCCCCATATCATTGCTACCTTCGACTATGGCTATGTGGGCTTTGCTCTATTGTGGGGCGTGGTGTTCTTCTCGGAATACCCCAACGCACGCGGCATCCTTGGCATGGGGCTTGTGATTACCGCCGGTCTCATGGTTGCCCTGGGCGCGCGCCGCTACCAATCTCCTCTGCAACACTCCGCAGGCGGTTGAAACTCCAGCCCAGCGCAATAGAGTACTTTCTATCACGCTGGGGGCGTTTCATGGCATCGGCCAAATTACATCTGATCAAGCTGAGCGTCGGCTCGGAGTCTTTCGAAAGCCTGACCGCGTGGCAATCCCGCCCCGAGGCGCAAGGGCCTGATGGCCTGCCCCGCCATGTCACACGCATGTGGCCCCGGCGCGAGGCCGAACTTTTGCAAGGCGGCTCGATCTATTGGGTGGTTCAGGGCCTGGTGCAATGCCGCCAGCGGATTTTACGATTTGACGAGGTGGTGCGCGACGATGGCATTCGGCGGTGCGGTATCGTGTTGGACCCCGAACTCATCCGCACGTCAACCGCCCCCAAACGCCCCTTTCAGGGCTGGCGTTACCTGGAACCCACGGACGCCCCCGTCGACCTGCCCAAAGCACGCCAAAACGAAGACGCGCTGCCGGCCGATCTTTCGGCAGCTCTGTCAGACATCGGCGTGATCTGACATTTCTTCAAAATCTGACCCTACGTCACGAACACGACCCGCTCAACGGCGCGTGATACGGCCAATTGTGGCCGTCAACCCCCTAAAACAAGGCATTAATCCGCCTCCGCGCTGACCCGCTCAGCATGTTTTGGCCGGGCCTCAGCGAACCGTTGCTCACCTCATCACCGCGAGTTGATCACAGCTGATCGACCCCCCACTTGTCGCATCATTCGGTCGTGTCGATATGCATCGCACGGCACAGCCGAACACTTAGGACAGTATCCAAAGGATCCGAAAAATGAAAAAGACACCGAGCATTATCGCAGCAGCCCTCGTTCTTGGGGCGGCCCCTGCCTTTGCTGGTTCGGCCACCCCTGCCGCACCTGAGCCCGTGATTGAGCAAGCCGCACCCGTTCCGTTTTCCAGCCCTGATTGGACCGGCTTCTACGGCGGTGCACAGTTGGGTTACGCCAATATCGACACCAGTGCTGGTGGTGACGACGATGGTTTCATCGGCGGTCTTACAGCCGGTTACGACTTTGACCTCGGTCAATGGGTCGTTGGTGGCGGTCTGGACTATGACTTCGCCGACATCAGCATTGCTGGTGGCGCGGCCGATCTTGAAAGTGTTTTCCGTGCCAAGCTGCGCGGCGGCTACAAAATCGGCAACGGCCTGCTCTACGCGACCGGTGGTTACGCCTTGGCCGATACCAACACACTCGGCAGCGATGACGGCTACTTCATCGGCGCAGGGTATGAATACCTCATCAACCAAAGCTTCTCTGTCGGTGGTGAAGTCCTCTACCACGAGTTCGACAACTACAACTCTTCCGGTGTGGATGTAGACGCGACCACCGTTCAAGTTCGCGGCACGTTCCGCTTCTAATTCGTTGTCCCAACCCGTCCCTTTTTGATCGGGGGCGGGACGCATGGGGCGAGCACCATCGTTTCCCCTCTTTTGATTGGTGTTCGCCCCGGCTTTTCCGGCTCAATCATAGCTGCGCAACGCCGTGCGTTGCACAAAGATGACCACCAACAACGGAACCACAACCGCAAGCGTGGTGACAGTGATCAACAACATCCCCAACTCGGAATAGTCCGCCGCCGTCAAGATCGTGTCGCCCGCGCGCACATCGCGTGTTATGGTGTAAATCTCATTGAGATACTTTGTCCCGAGCGTTGATGCCGACAGCGCCAGATTGGTGAAAGACGCCATCACAGCAAAGAACGTGGCCTTCAGCTCTCGCGGGGCATTGCGCGCAATCCACGCCAGCATCGGGATCATCGCCACCTGCCCCAGCGGGCTTTCCAGGGCTGTGTCGAATATCGCGATGAACCGCGCATCGACTATCCCGCCAGTCACCGCAGCGGTCCACTCCTGCACACCGAAATAAAGCCCGATATTGGGCAGCGTGAGCAGCCCGCCGAGGATGCTCAGCACGACAACAATCCAGACAATGGACCGGGTCGCCATCATCGGGCGCAATAGGATGATCACCAAAAGCGTGACGACCGCTGTAATCAACGACAGAACCGACTGAAACTGCTGATCAAAGCCGAGCACGTCAATTTCAAACCATTTTTGCCCATCCCCCGGCCCGGGCACGGCGCGGAAGAAAAAGATGATAATCGCCGTACCAACAAGCGCCTTGGCCTGCGCTGGTTCCAGCACTGCCACCAGTTGCCGCATCAAAAAGGCCACAACGGCCATGGAACCAACAAAGATGATCTCTTGCCCAAACGGCACCTGCCCCAGCCCAACAATCAGCGACAGGGCCACAAACGCGCCGCCGCCGATGAAATACCACCAGTTCGGCGTGGTCTGCCTCTCTGGCTCATCCGCGCCATTTATCTGGCCTGATCGTTTCATCAACCCGGCCAAGACAACGCCGCTCACCGAGATCACCGGGATCAAAAACCCGATCATGTAAACCCGCGCATAGACCGCGCCCTTCTGCGCCTGATCCATGCTCTCAATGCCGGAAAACAAGCCGATATTGAGAAGCGCCACCGCCACCGTGCCGCCGATCAAGGCAAACCGGCCCAGCGCCTGCATGGTGGTGTGCATCGCCTTGCTGTCTTCCTCGCTGATCAGCGCGCCGGTTTCGTCCCGTGTCGGAACCGCCTCGACCGACATCGCATCGGCCACCGCGTCTTGCAAAACCAGACCGCAGGGGGCCAGAAGAAAGCTCAGAATGTACCAGGAGGACACCGGCATGACCGCTTCCATCATGGCGGTCTGTGTGAGCACGAAATACATGATGCCCACACTGGCGGCGACACATCCCGCCCCGAGCCAGATCAGCAACCACTTCCACTTCCAAATGAGGTCAACGAGATGCCCCAATGGCATCTTAAGCGCCCAGGGCAGGCCCGCCCAGAACGCGAGGCTCGCGATGTAGGCGGCTGAAAAGTCTAAGTATTCCTTAACGAAAAATGTACCGACAATAAGCGTAAGCCCCGAACACCCGGCCGCAAAGTAAACCATCAGGGGCGGCAGAAATGAAAGCCGCATTTGATCTTTCAGATCAAAGACAACTGCGCTGAAATATCCCGCAAGCCCCGCCTTACTCTGCATACAGACCCATCCCCTATCTGCCTTTCACGCGCGAAATCTAGGTGCGCCTTACAAAATGTCGAGTACCGCTTCCGGCGGACGACCCAGCGCAGCTTTGCCATGTGCAAAGACCACCGGGCGTTCAATTAGAATGGGATGCGCCGCCATGGCCGCGATCAGCTTGGCCTCATCCGTTTCCTCGGCAAGGCTCAACTCTTTGAACACCGCCTCCCCCCGGCGCATCAGTTTTGCAGCGGGCACGCCGAGTGCCTTCAACGCAGCTGCAATCTCATCAGCCGTCGGCGCATCCTGCAAGTATAGCCGCACCTCCACATCGCCCCGCTCCTGCAAAAGCGCCAGCGTCTGACGCGACTTCGAACATCTCGGGTTGTGCCAAATCTCGGTTACAGCCATCGATCTCTCCCTGTACTCACCGCCTCAGCAACAGTGGCATAGCCATTCTGCTCCAAAAGCTGATCCAGCTCACGCGCAATCCGCCCAACTAGCCCAAGACCTTCATAGACCAGCGCGGAATAGAGCTGCACCGCGCTAGCCCCGGCCAGAACCTTCTGAAACGCGTCCTGCCCAGACGATATGCCACCGACACCCACAAGGGGCATCTTGCCCTCAGTAAGCTGAGACAACCGCGCCAGAACCCGGGTCGAGCGCTCAAAAAGCGGTGCGCCGGACAAGCCACCTGCCTCCTGCGCCTGCGCGCTTTGCAACCCGTCGCGTGACAGTGTCGTGTTGGTGGCAATGATAGCGCTTACATTGGTCTCCTGCGCCACACCCGCAACTTCGGCCAGTTCGTCATCAGACAAATCTGGCGCGATCTTGAGGAAGACTGGAATGCGCCGTTCCATCCCGTCGCGCACCTCCATCACCCCCGCCAGAAGCGCCCGCAGTGCCGCCCCGCCTTGCAAATCCCGCAGCTTTTCGGTGTTTGGGCTGGAAACGTTTACTGTCGCAAAGTCCAGATGCGCGCCGCAATGGGCCAGAACGCCGGCAAAATCGTCGGCCCGATTTGTGCTGTCCTTGTTGGCCCCAAGGTTAAGGCCAATGACCGCCTCCGTGGGACGCACCGCTAGACGTGGTTCTGCGGCCTCCATGCCTTCATTGTTAAACCCAAACCGGTTGATCACAGCGTGATCTTCGGCGAGACGAAAGAGCCGGGGTTTCGGGTTGCCCGGCTGGGGCCGCGGTGTGATGGCGCCAACTTCGACAAACCCAAATCCGGCCTTAGCCAGCGGTGACAACGCGACAGCGTTTTTGTCAAACCCCGCCGCCAAGCCAATCGGATTCGCCAAGCGAATGCCAGCAAGCTCTGTGCGCAATCGGTCCGACGTGATCTCTCCGGGCAAAGGTGCCAAACCCGACCGCAATGCCCAAAGCGCCACGCCATGGGCGCGTTCAGGGTCAAGCCGGTGCAGAAGGCCCAGCCCGATCCGGTCCATCAGGCTCATACCATCTGGTCCGGAAACTGATGCACGCCATCCTCAAGAGAAAGGGGCAAGGCCCAATGGAGATTTTCAAGCTTTAACGGCGCGTAGAGATGCGGGAATAGCGCCCCGCCTCGTGACGACTCCCATTTGAGCGCCGCGCCCAAATCCTCCGCCTCCACCGCGAGCAGCATCAAATCATCTTCGCCCGCAAAATGCTTGGCCGCCGTCTCAGCCGCCTGATCTGCCGTTGAGAAATGAATGTAACCATCCGCCAGATCCACAGGCGCGCCGTCAGTCTGGCCCGCGTCGCAGAGGGCTTTCCATTCCTCTTGCCGGAAAATCTTGTAGATCAGCATGAGTTTGGTCATGCCTTGGCGCGCAGGAACGGTCAAGCGAATTGCCAAGGCCAAGTCTTAACGCAACCTGAACATGTTCTGCGCCGCAGCGTTTCGCGCGCGAAACATTTGGGCGCTCTTGCATTTGCCGCCCATATCCGGCCTATGGGAATCCATGAGCAAAGTGCGAGATCAATACGAAGCGTTTCCCTATCCTGAACGTGATCCACGCGACGAAAAAAAGCGCCTGATCCTGGGATCGCCATCGCTGCCACAAGAGATTGACCATTTCATCTTTGGCGGCCAGCGCGACTGGTCCAAACCGCTACGCATTCTCGTCGCAGGCGGCGGTACAGGCGACGGGCTGATCCAACTGACAACGCTTCTGACGCAATACAAACGCCCCTTTGAGGCCACCTATATTGACCTCTCCAAAGCGTCACGTGACGTGGCAGAAGCGCGCGCCAAGATACGGAAATTAAACAATATTACCTTCATCACCGGAAGTCTTCTGGATGCGCCAAAATACGGCCCGTTTGACTACATAGATTGCTGCGGCGTGCTACACCACCTGCCGGACCCCGACGCAGGGTTTTCCCAGCTCCGCGCGGCTCTCGCACCCGGAGGCGGCATGGGCTTCATGGTGTATGCCCCTTATGGCCGGTCGGGGGTGTATCCTCTGCAAGGGGCCTTTGGCGCACTGTATGCGGATCTTGCCCCTAAGGACCGCATCAAGGCGGCGCGCAAGCTCTTTGACCGCCTGCCCGAGGGGCATCCGTTCAAATCGAACCCCAATCTGAATGATCACGAGGCCGGGGATGCGGGGTTTTATGACCTACTTTTGCACAGCCAGGACCGCGCCTATGACGTGACAACCTTATGTGCCACGTTAGAGCGCACAGGCTGGGCACTATCGGGGTTTGTGCAGTCTGTCTATTATGATCTCGCCCGGTTCACAGAGCCGCCCGAGGGCATGGATGCCATGACCCAAATGGCGGTGGCCGAAAAGCTCAACGGCACGATCCGCACCCATACCGCCTATGCGGTCGCAGCAGATACAGCCCCTCAAATCGCCCAAAGCACGAACCGCAAACTTGTTCCCCATATCAAAGGGATACAAGCCAAAGCTCTGGCACAAGCCGTGCTTCAGGGCCAAAGCCCGAAACTGGGCGATGCGACGCTGTCCGAAACCCTGTCCCTGCCCAAAGAAGCCGGGGCGCTGTTGATGGCGATTGACGGGCGCAGATCGCTGCAAGAGATTGCCGCGCTCACAAAACAGGACCCATTGGCCTTTGGCGCGCTCTGGAGCCAGGTGGACCGCAAGCTCACGCCCTGGGGGCTGCTGGTCTATTCCAGCGTGCTGCGCTGAGAGATGTGCGGTCGGTTTGCCCTGACCTTGCCGCCAGACGCGATGGCGCAGCTCTTTGCTGCGCGCCCCGCGAATGATGTGCCGGGCGTGCCCAACTTTAACATTTGCCCCACCAACGCGGTGCATGTGGTCACCTCGCAGGACGGTCAGCGGCAACTCCGCGCGATGCGGTGGGGGTTCCTACCCCATTGGTACAAAAGCCCAACCGACGGGCCATTGCTGATCAATGCGCGCAGCGAAACGATTGCTGAAAAGCCTGCTTTCCGTAGAGCCGCGCGAGGGCGGCGCTGCCTGATCCCCGCAACCGGTTTTTACGAATGGACCAAGGACGCCGAAGGCAAACGTTTGCCGTGGTACATTGCGCCGACGCAAAGCTCAATGCTCGCCTTTGCAGGGGTCTGGCAGGATTGGGCGCAGGGGGATGAAGCCTTTACCACCTGTGCCATTGTCACAACGGCGGCCAATCCCCGGATGCAGGCGATCCATCACCGGATGCCGGTTATTTTGGGTGAGGGCGACTGGGCTCTGTGGCTGGGTGAAGCCGGGCATGGGGCGGCCACCCTGATGAAAGCGGCCCCGGAAGAGGCTTTGCGGTTTCACCGGGTGGACCCAAAGGTGAACTCCAACCGCGCCAGCGGACCGGATTTGATTGAGCCCTTCGAAGCCTAACCGAGGCAGACAGGTTTAGGCCGCCATGAGTCGCGCCATATCCAGCATCCGGCAGGAAAAGCCCCATTCGTTGTCGTACCAGCCGAAAACGCGAAGCAGGCCGCCGGTGGACACGGATGTCTCTGGCCCGACGATCACGATGGATTCAGGCCGCATACGCAGATCGGCACTGACCAAAGGCTGTTCGGTCCACCCGAAGACACCCCCCTGACGCACAGCGTTTTGCAACACGGCGTTCACTGAGGCCGCATTGACGGCTGTGTTGGTCTGCACTGTCAGATCAATGCAGGACACGCTGGCGGTGGGCACGCGGATCGCGCGCGCCTCGATCCGGCCCTTGAGATGTGGCAGCACGAGACCTGTCTGATGCTGAGCGCTTGTGGTCGTGGGTACCATCGAGAGCGCGGCGGCCCGGCTGCGCTCGGGCGCGGCACGCGGTTTGTCGACGGTGGGCTGGCTTCCGGTGTAGCAATGCACTGTGGTCATCTGCCCGCTGATCAGGCCAAAGGCATCGTCCAGCAGGCGCGCAAGCGGGGCGAGTGCGTTGGTGGTGCAGGACGCATTGGAAACGATGGTCTGATTGCCCAGCGCCGCCTCATTGGCGCCCATCACGATGGTGATATCGGCCTCTGCCGAAGGGCCAGAGACCAGAACCTTGCTGGCTCCAGCCACAAGCCCCCGTTCAGCAACGGCGCGCGTCCCGCCCATACCGGTGCATTCCAGCACGATATCGACCTCGCTTAGGTCCAGGGCGCTCAGATCCGGCTCTGACGTAAACGGGATTTGCCGCGCACCGATCTGCAGCACGCCGTTCCCACCCTCTACCGGTTCAGGCCAGGGTCCGAACACGCTGTCATATTGAAAAAGGTAGGCACAGGTCTCGATAGGTTCGATGTCGTTGATGCAGATGAGCTCGATATCCGGCGCATCTCGCAACAGAATGCGCAGGAGCGTGCGACCGATGCGGCCAAATCCGTTTATGGCGACGCGGATGGGACGGGTGGACATGGGTGGCCTCCTGCAAATGGGTCAGTGATGTTGACTTTATGGCTTGCGGCAGGCTTGACCAGCCATGAAATATAATTTGATCAAATTATTTTGGAGCCGCACGTCCCGCCTCGGCCTCCAGCGCGGGATAGCGCAGACCGAGCGTGAGCCCGCGCGCCACAAAGCTGATGAGCAAGGCAATCCAAAGACCATGGTTGCCGTAATCCGGCACAAGCAGCATCGCCGCAATCACGTAGACCACAAGGCTGATCGCCATCATGTTGCGCATATCCTGCGCGCGTGTTGCGCCAATGAAGATGCCATCGAGCATCCAGGCGGCGATGCCCGTGATCGGGGCAAGGATCATGTAAATAAGATAAATGCGCGCTTCGCTGCGCACCTCACCTGAGGTGGTCATCAGATCAATAATCGCACCGCCAAAGAGCGCAAAGCTGAGCGTGAGGCCGGTGGTGATGATTACGCCCCAAAGGCTGGAGAGCACGGCGCTGCGCCGCAGATCGGCGCGATTGCGTTGGCCCATCGCCTGCCCCACCAGCGCTTCGGCGGCAAAGGCAAAACCATCCAGCGCATAGGCCGTAATGTGCAGGAATTGCATGAGCACCTGATTGGCGGCCAGCTCTGCGTCACCGAAATCCCCTGCGATGAAGAGAAACGACACAAAGATCGCCTGAAGCATGAGCGAGCGCAGAAGAATGTCGCGATTGACCGCCATCATCAGGGTGAGCCGAGCCCGGTCAAAGACACGCGGCCAATCTTTCCATGCAGGGCTTTTGAGCACATCGCGGCAGAGCCAGAGACCCAGGGCAAGACCGCTCCATTCAGCAATGAATGTGGCAATCGCCACGCCCTCGACGCCCAAGCCAAGGCCAAGGACGAACCATAGATCGAGGATAATATTGATCCCGTTCATGACCACTTGCAGCGCGAGGACAGCGCGGGTGCGTTCCTGCGCGATGAGCCAGCCGGTGACGCCGTAAAGTGCGATGACGGCCGGAGCACTCCAGACGCGGATGGCCATGTAGTCGCGCGCGAGGTTTTCAACCTCGGCACTGGCGGGCGAGACAAGGAATGCGCCGTAGAATATGGGGACTTGCAGCAGGATGATGGCGAAACCGGCGCTCAGACCAATCATCATCGCGCGAGTGAACATTGCGGCCACTTCACCTGTCTGCCCGGCGCCATGTGCCTGGCTGGTGAGGCCCGTGGTGCCCATGCGCAGAAAGCCGAAGATCCAGTAGATTGCCGTCAGGATAATAGCGCCAATGCCCACGGCGCCAATCGGGGCCGCCTCTCCCATTTGGCCGACAACGCCGGTGTCCACAGCCCCAAGGATCGGGACGGTGGCGTTGGAGATGACAATCGGGATAGCGATGTTGAGCACCCGTTTGTGGGTGATCGGCGCAGCCGTCTCAGCCATTCTGGCGCGGCATGACAAAATGCCCGGTGGCCTGCGCAAAGGGGCGCGCCCGGTTGTCCTGCCAGGCTTCGGCCTTGACCGAGGCATAGCGGCGGCCTGAGCGAGTCACATGTGCACGCGCATAGGCGTCACGTGGCAGACCCGAGCGCAGGTAATCGACGGTGAAGCCAATCGTCTTGGGCAGGCGGGGTAGTTGGCCAGAGGCCAATGCATCTGCATCCAACTGCCCGCTCTCCACCTCATCCCAGATCATCGCCCAGCTCAGACCGATGATAGATGTAACCTCAAGAAAGGCTGCCGTGGCGCCGCCATGTAATGCGGGCAAGAGCGGGTTGCCGACAAGCCTGTCGTCAAACGGCATCACCGCTGTCAGCTCATCGCCGCGACGGTCGAAAATGATTCCCAGGAATTTCGCATAAGGCACACCATTAACCAATGCCGCGAGCGCTGCGTCCCGGCGCTGCTTCACGATCTGAACGGGTTCCGGCGTTTTGCGGCTCATGACTTGGCCTCTACCGTAAATGTGCCGGTGGCCTGGGCCACGGGGTTCTCTTCGTCATCATCCATGGCTTGTGCCCGCAAAAAGGCTACCGAACGCGTGATGTGATAGCATTCAGCGCGCGCTTTAATTTTCTGGCCAGGTGTGGCCGGGCGCATGTAGTCAATCCGCAGGTCAATCGTCGCCGTAGCTCCGGGCGAAGAGGGATGGCTCATGGCCGCAGCACCGCAACAAGTATCCATCAAAGCCGACACAGCGCCACCATGAATGACGCCTGTTTCGGGATCGCCAACGAACCTTTCATCATAGTCCATGACAATTTCTGCCGTGCCCTCCCCAACATCGGTAAGCACCATGCCGAGTTCACGCGAATGCGGAATGGCATCAATGAATTGTCGGGCAAACTTGGTCTTGTCCATTGGCGCACCTTCTGGCTTTGCTGGCGGTATATGATCCAGAAGTGAACACAGCTTCAAGGTCTAGCGGTTGCCCTGCGCGCCGGTCTTTTCTAACATTGCACATAAGGAGGAGAGGCCATGTCGGACAAACGACTGTCTTTCAAAGAAATGTGCGCCAAGTTCGACGTGACACCGCGAACGCTGCGCTACTACGAATACATCGAGTTGATCAGCCCAGAGCGCGAAGGCCGGTCACGGTTTTACTCGCATAAAGAAGTCGTCCGCATGACGCTTATTTTGCGTGGTCGGCGCTGGGGCTTTGCACTGGAGGAAATCCGGCAGTGGCTCTTGATCTATGAAGAGGAAGGCACCAACGCGCAACTGCGGACCTGGATTGATCTTGCCGATCAGAAGCTGGCCGAGTTGGGCAAACAGAAAGCGCAGCTTGAAGAGAGTATTTCAGAGCTTCAGGATATGCGCGATTCGACCGCGAAATCGCTCGGGTAAGCGGCTTTTGCTTTGAACCTTGACCGGCAAACTGTTGCCCAGCGCGTCATAAAATTGTGCAATTGGGCGGTTTACCTTGATTAATCTTACGTAAACCTAAAAGTGACGTTACGTACCAGTTACGTCAACTCTATTCCCTGTTGTATCGAAGATGAAGCGCCCCCAGGTCAATGCCACGAGACCGAGATGAACAGGTGGTAATATGAGTACCGAGATGATGACAATCCGCCAGATGTGTGATGCGTTCCACGTGACGCCTCGTACGCTGCGGTTTTACGAGTCCAAAGAGCTACTGTTCCCCAAGCGCGAAGGCCAGAAGCGCCTTTTCACCAAGCGCGACAGGGCCCGACTGAAGCTGATCCTGCGCGGCAAGCGCTTTGGGTTTAGCCTTGAGGAAATTCGGCAACTGCTGAACCTCTATGACCGGGGCGATCAACAGCTGACGCAGCTCACACAGACCTATGAGGTCGCCAAATCGCGGCTCAATGATCTTGAGCGCCAGCGTGATGAACTGACCGCAGCTATTGATGATCTTAAAGACCAAATGAAATGGGGCGAGAAAATGATCGCCTCGATCCGACAAACACCGAAAGCGGCAGAGTAACTTCTGCCGCAAACTTGTGATGATTTAGGGAGACCACCACATGCCCAGCTACACAGCCCCCACCAAAGACATGGATTTCATTCTGCACAATGTGCTGAAAGTGTCCGAGCAAGACACCCCCGGCTATGCCGACCTGGACCGGGATTTCACCTCGGCCATCCTTGAAGAAGCGGGCAAGCTCGCCTCTGAGGTGCTGGCCCCCTTGAATGTTGTTGGTGACACCGAAGGCTGTGTTCTGGAAAACGGCGTGGTGCGCACGCCCACGGGCTTCAAGGATGCGTTTGAGCAGGTGAAAGCGGGCGGTTGGACCGGCATTGACCTGCCCGAAGAATATGGCGGGCAGAACATGCCCTACATCATGTACACGGCTGTGGGCGAGACATCCTCGGCCGCCAACCAGGCCTTCACGATGTATCAAGGCCTGACCCATGGGGCTGCATCAGCTATCCTTGCACATGGGTCCGAGGAGCAGAAGAACACCTACCTGCCCAAAATGACATCCTGCGAATGGACCGGCACCATGAACCTGACCGAGCCGCATTGCGGAACGGATCTGGGCCTGATGCGGACCAAGGCGGTGCCACAGGATGATGGCAGCTTCAAAATTTCCGGTCAGAAGATTTTCATCTCGGCTGGCGAACATGACATGGCCGACAACATCATTCACCTTGTGCTGGCCAAAATCCCCGGCGGACCAGAGGGCATCAAGGGTGTGAGCCTCTTCATCGTGCCCAAGTTCATGGTCAACGAAGACGGCAGTCTAGGCGCGCGCAATGGGGCGTCCTGCGGCAAGATTGAAGAGAAGATGGGCATCCACGGCAACTCGACCTGTGTGATGAACTATGACGAAGCGACAGGCTACCTTTTGGGCGAAGAGCACAAGGGCATGCGCGCGATGTTCACCATGATGAACGAGGCCCGCATCGGCGTGGGCATGCAGGGGCTGGCGCAGGCTGAAGTGGCCTATCAAAACGCGCTGGAGTACGCCAAGGATCGCCTGCAAGGACGTGCCGTGACCGGTGATGAAAACCCCGATGGTCCGGCCGACCCGCTGATTGTGCATCCCGATATCCGCCGCAACCTCTTGGACCAAAAGAGCTTTGTCGAAGGCGGCCGTGCCTTCCTGCTCTGGGGCAGTCAGATGATCGACCAATCCCACCGCGGTGGCGATGAAGCCGCCGAAGGTCTGGTGAGCCTGCTCACACCCATCATCAAGGGCTTTTTGACCGACGAGGGCTACGACATGACCGTTCAGGCCCAGCAGGTCTATGGTGGGCATGGCTACATCGAGGAATGGGGCATGTCGCAATTCACCCGCGATGCGCGGATTGCCATGATCTATGAAGGGGCCAACGGTGTTCAGGCGCTGGACCTTGTGGGCCGTAAGCTGGCGCAGGATGGCGGCAAGCACGTGATGGCGTTCTTTGATCTGGTGAAGTCCTTCATCAAGGAGAACGAAGGCAATGAGGCGCTGAAGGCTGATTTCCTTGACCCCTTGAAAGAGGCATCCAAGCACCTGCAGGCCGCTGGCATGTTCTTTATGCAGAATGGCATGAAGAACCCCAACGCAGCCCTCGCCGGATCCTATGATTTCATGCACCTCTTTGGGCATGTCTGCCTGGGCCTGATGTGGGCGCAGATGGGCAAGGCCGCGATGGACGCGGTTGAGAGTGGCGAAGGCGACACGGCGTTCTACAAGACCAAGATCGCCACGGGCCGCTACTACATGAAGCGCCGCCTGCCCGCGACATCCATGCATCTGACACGCATCGAGAGCGGTGCGGACACGGTCATGGAGCTTGAAGCCGAGGCATTCTGAAGACAGACGGGGTGGGTTGAAAACCCACCCTACCCCGCAAGATGACTGGGAGGACATCATGCCCAAACGCTTTCGCCTGACCCGGCGGTTTAACGCCGCGATGACCGAAGATGGCTATCGCCGCTTGCGGAAATTCGCACAAGAAGCTGGTCTGGATGAAGGCGAGGCCTTGTCGTTCCTCTTTGAAAACTTTGACAGTGTGATCAACGAAGACACGTTTGGTCACCGGCTCAGGCTCTTTAATTCAGAGCTTGAGGCGCGCAAGAAATAAGGGAGGGATGCGATGTCGACATGGATGACAGACGAGCACCAGATGCTTGCGGAGATGACCTATAAGTTCATCTCGGACGAATGGGGTCCGAATTTTGAGCGGTGGCGCAAGGACGGGATCATGGATCGCGAGACCTGGAATCAGGCCGGTGAACTGGGTCTGCTCTGCCCTTCCATCCCCGAAGAATACGGCGGCGCAGGTGGCGATTTCGGCCATGAGGCGGTGATCTGCATCGAGCAAAGCCGCGCCAATCTGGCGAGCTGGGGCAATCCCATCCATTCGGGCATCGTGGCGCATTACATTCTGGCCTATGGCTCGGAAGATCAAAAGAAACGCTGGTTGCCCAAGATGGTTTCTGGCGAGCTGGTTGGCGCATTGGCCATGACCGAGCCGGGGGCCGGGTCAGACTTGCAATCCATGAAATCCAAGGCCCTGCGCGATGGGAACTCCTACCGGCTGAACGGACAGAAAACCTTCATCACCAACGGCCAACACGCCAACCTGATCATTGTTGCTGCCAAGACCGACCCCAAGGAAGGGGCTAAGGGCATTTCCATGGTGGTGGTGGAAACCGATGAGGCCGAAGGGTTCACCCGTGGCCGCAACCTCGACAAGAACGGGTTGAAGGCGGGTGACACCTCCGAGCTCTTCTTTGACAATGTGGAAGTGCCGCCAGAAAACATTCTGGGTGGTGAAGAAGGGCGCGGATTCTACCAGATGATGGAGCAACTGCCACAGGAACGCCTGATCATTGCTTGCGGCGCGCAAGGCGCTCTGGAAGGCGGCGTCGAGCGCACCATTGCCTATACCAAAGAGCGCGAAGCTTTTGGCGGGCCGATCTTTGAGAAGTTTCAGACGATCCGTTTCAGCCTGACTGAATGCCTGACCAAGACCAAGGTTGCGCGCGCGTTTCTCGACGAATGCATCGCCGAGCATCTGCAGGGCAAGCTGAGCGTAGAAAAGGCGGCAATGGCCAAATA
This sequence comes from Roseovarius sp. S88, assembly GCF_037023735.1. GTDB lineage: Bacteria > Pseudomonadota > Alphaproteobacteria > Rhodobacterales > Rhodobacteraceae > Roseovarius > Roseovarius phycicola. The sequence continues at coordinate 2,811,448 of NZ_CP146069.1, forward strand.
CTGGCTCACCGACACGCAGTTTGAGGTGCTCGACACCTGCGTGCAGCTGCATGGCGGCTATGGGTATATGGCCGAGTATGACATTGCCGAAATGTGGGCCGATGCCCGCGTGCAGCGCATCTATGGTGGCACGAATGAGATCATGAAAGAGCTGATTTCGAGGTCGTTGTGAACATGCATGCTTTTGCATATAACTCAACTGACGGACGCCTCCGGCGGGAGTATTTAGCGAACAGTGAAAGCACGTCCGCACTTTCATCGTTCCTCAAATACTCAAATCCGATACCACCCCAAAGCATAAGGAAGGGCCAAAAATGACCATCAAACTTTACTGCTTTGGCGAAAGCGGCAATGCCTACAAGGCGGCGCTGGCTTTGGAGCTTTCCGGTCTCGACTGGGAGCCGGCCAAGGTCGACTTCTTTGGCGGTGAGACGCGCAGTGACGCGTATCGCCAAAACGTCAACGATATGGGCGAAGCGCCGGTGCTGGTGGATGGCGATTTCAAGACCAGCCAGTCGGGCGCGATTCAAGCCTATGTGACCGAGAAATCCGGTAAGTTTGGCGGCAAGGATCATGCGGAGAACTACGAGATGTTCCGCTGGGTTTTGTGGGACAATCACAAGCTTTCGTCACAGGCTGGTATGACGCGGTTTTTGATGAACTTTTTGCCCGAGGACAAACGCCCCGCAGAGGTGATCGGCTTTATGCAAGGGCGTCTTAAGGCGGCCTTTGAGACGCTCAACACCCGGCTTGAGGGCCGCGACTGGATCGTCGGTGATCAGATCAGCAATGCCGACATTTCCTGTTGCGGTTACCTCTTTTACCCCGAACCCTTCGGCTTTGATCGTGCCGACTGGCCCAATATCGACCGCTGGCTTGGTAATATCGAGGCCATACCCGGCTGGAAACACCCCTATGACCTGATGCCCGGCAGCCCGGCTGACCGCGCCTGAACCAAGGAGACCTCTATGTCTGACGCTTTTATCTACGACGCCGTGCGCACCCCGCGCGGCAAGGGCCGCAAAGACGGTGCTTTGCACGAAGTGACAGCCGTTCGGCTGAGCACGCAGGTTCTCAACGCGCTGAAAGACCGCAACGGTTTGGATGGGCATGCCGTTGAGGACGTGATTTGGGGCAACGTCACGCAAGTCATGGAGCAAGGCGGGTGCCTGGCGCGCACCGCTGTTCTGGCTTCTGATCTGGACGAATCCATCCCTGGTCTTGCAATCAACCGGTTCTGTGCCTCGGGCATGGAGGCGGTGAACCTCGCGGCCAATCAGGTCAAAGGCGGGGCTGGTGAGGCCTATATCGCCGGTGGTGTGGAAATGATGGGCCGCGTGGCCATGGGCAGCGACGGCGCGGCCATTGCCGTGGACCCCAGCGTGGCGATGGAAACCTATTTCGTCCCCCAAGGCATCTCAGCCGATATTATCGCGACAGAGTATGGCTTTAGCAGGGATGAGACGGATCAGCTTGCCATGGCCAGTCAGCAGCGCGCGAAAGCCGCCTGGGACGACAAGCGATTTGAAAAGTCGATCATCGAGGTGAAAGATCAAAACGGGCTGACCATTCTGGATCATGATGAGTACATGCGCCCCGGCACGGATATGCAATCCCTGGGCGGCTTGAACCCGGCGTTTCAGCAGATGGGCGAGATGATGCCGGGCTTTGATGCCGTGGCCAAGCTCAAATACCCGCATCTGGAAAAGATCAACCATGTGCACCATGCGGGCAATTCATCAGGCATCGTGGATGGTTCTGCCGGGGTGCTGATTGGCAACGAGGAATTTGGCAAGAAATACGGGCTGAAGCCCCGCGCGCGCATTCGCCAGACCTGCAAGATCGGCACGGATCCTGTGATCATGCTGACAGGGCCGGTGCCGGCGACCGAGAAAATCCTCGCCGATAGCGGCATGAAAATTTCCGACATTGACCTTTTTGAGGTCAATGAGGCCTTCGCGTCGGTCGTGCTGCGCTTCCAGCAGGCGTTTGATGTGGACCCAGCCTTGGTGAACGTCAACGGCGGCTCAATCGCCATGGGTCACCCTTTGGGTGCGACCGGTGCCATCATCATCGGCACGCTTCTCGATGAGCTGGAGCGCACCGATAAGGAAGTGGGCCTCGCAACACTCTGCATCGCGTCCGGCATGGGTGCGGCCACGATCATCGAGCGGGTCTGATGCCGAAGCTTGATCTCTCAACCATCCCGGCCAAAACCGGGTCGGGCTACCCAGGCAAGCTGTCGGACGGGTTTGAAGGCCGGTCTGTCCAGCCGCTCGGCGATGCGGGCGGGCTCACGCAATATGGTGTGAACCTTGTGCGCCTCGCACCCGGCGCGGCCTCATCTCTGCGGCACTACCATATGCAGCAGGATGAGTTTGTTATGGTGACCAAAGGCGTCTGCACCCTGATTGATGATGCGGGCACGCACCAGTTGGGGGTTGGCGATTGCGCCACTTTCCCGGCGGGTGACGCCAATGGCCATCATCTTGTGAACAAAACCGACGCGCCTGCCGCCTTTCTGGTGGTGGGCACGCGGACCAAAACCGAAACCGGGTACTACAGCGACATCGATATGATGGTGACGTTCGATGAGGCCGGTTTTTCCTTTACCCGCAAAGACGGCAGCCCGTTGACGGCTGACCAGACCGGAGAAGACACATGACTGATTTCACAATGGAAAAAGGCGCCGATGGCGTCGCGATCATCACTTGGGACACGGTCGGCAAGTCCATGAACGTGATGAACCAGCAAGGGTTTGACGATCTTGAGGCACTGATTGATGACGCGTTGGCCGATGATGCGGTGAAGGGCGTGATCCTGACCTCGGGCAAGGAAGGCTCATTCGCCGGGGGCATGGACCTCAACATTATCTCAAAAATGAAAGAGATGGCGGGCGACAATCCGGCCAAGGGTCTTTTTGAGGGGCTGATGAAAACCCATACCTTCCTGCGCAAGATGGAGCGCGCGGGCATGGACCCCAAGACCAACAAGGGCGGCAAGCCGATTGCCTGCTGTCTGCCGGGCACGGCGCTTGGCATTGGTCTGGAAATTCCGCTGGCCTGTCACCGGATTTTCGCCGCGGATAACCCAAAGGCCAAAATCGGCCTGCCCGAGATCATGGTCGGTATTTTCCCCGGCATGGGTGGCACCACGCGTCTGGTGCGCAAGATGGGCGCGATTGCGGCGGCACCGCTCTTGCTGGAAGGCAAGCTGAACAACCCGCAGAAAGCCAAGTCTGCTGGTGTGGTAGACGAAGTTGTACCCGCGGACGAGCTCATCGAGAAGGCGCGTGAATGGGTGCTGAGCGAGCCGAGCATTGTGAAGCCCTGGGACGAAAAGGGCTACAAGATGCCAGGAGGCGCGCCCTATCACCCGGCGGGGTTCATGAACTTTGTTGGGGCCTCGGCCATGGTCAACGGCAAAACCCAAGGCGCGTTCCCGGCGGCCAAGGCATTGTTGAGTGCAGTTTACGAAGGCGCGTTGGTGCCATTTGACACAGCGCTCAAGATTGAGGCGCGGTGGTTCACCAATGTGCTGATGAACCCGTCCTCAAGCGCCATGATCCGCAGCCTCTTCATCAACAAAGAAGCACTGGAAAAGGGTGCCAACCGCCCCGATGTGGCCGATCAGACGGTCAAAAAGGTCGGCGTCATGGGTGCAGGCATGATGGGTGCGGGTATCGCGCTTGTCTCAGCTCAGGCTGGGATGGAAGTCGTGCTAATTGACCAGAAGCAAGAGGCGGCAGACAAGGGCAAAGCCTATTCCGAGGCCTATATGGATAAAGGCATCAAGCGCGGCAAGGCAACCGAAGAGAAGAAAGCCGCTCTGCTCGACCGGATTACGGCCACGACGGATTGCAGCGCTCTGAAAGGGGCGGATTTGATCATTGAGGCCGTGTTTGAGGACCCCGGTGTCAAAGCCGAAGTGACCAAGAACGTGCTCGAAGCGGTTGGCGACGACGTGATCTTTGCCACCAACACCTCGACCCTGCCGATCACCGAGCTGGCCAAGGCCTCAAACAATCCAGAGAACTTCATCGGCATTCACTTCTTCTCGCCGGTGGAAAAGATGTTCCTGGTGGAGATCATCAAAGGTCAGAAAACCGGTGAACGCGCGGTGGCCAAGGCACTTGACTATGTCCGACAGATCAAGAAAACGCCGATTGTCGTCAATGACGCGCGGTTCTTCTACTGCAACCGTTGCATCATCCCCTACATCAACGAAGGCATTCGCATGGTGGCCGAGGGCGTGGCCCCTGCCCTCATCGACAACGCCGCGCGTCAGTTGGGCTTCCCGGTGGGGCCACTGCAACTGGTCGATGAAACATCCATTGATCTGGGGGCCAAGATTGCCCGCGCCACCAAGGCGGCGATGGGGGATGACTATCCTGATGGAGCTGTGGATGACGTTATCTTCTGGATGGAGGAACAAGGACGTCTGGGCCGCAAAACCAGCGCGGGATTCTTCGACTATGACGAGAAAGGCAAGCGTTTGGGATACTGGGATGGGCTTGAGGTGCAATACCCACGTGCCGATGAGCAGCCTGATCTGACAGAAGTACAGCACCGTCTGATGTTCGCACAGGTCCTCGAGGCCGTGCGCGCTTTGGAAGAAGGTGTGCTGGAAGACATCCGCGAGGGTGATGTGGGCGCGATCCTGGCCTGGGGCTTTGCGCCTTGGTCCGGCGGGCCGTTTGCGTGGCTCGACATCATCGGCGCGCGCTATGCCGCCGAACGGTGTGACGCGCTTACCAAAGAGCACGGTGCACGATTTGAAACGCCAGCGCTCTTGCGCGAGATGGCGGACAAAGGTCAGAGCTTTTACGAGCGGTTCAGCACACAGGCAGAAGCGGCGTAACCGAAAGCTTGTCAGCAAAAGAAAAACCCGCGCAGTGCTCTACTCACCGCGCGGGTTAAATGTTCCGCCGATCCTGGGGAAGATCGGTTAGGCCGGAACACCCGCAGCCCCAAATCCCTGGGGGTGGTACGTGCAAGCTGCGGAGTCTTGGTCGCCCAAATGCTCGGCGAGATAGCGCGCCTCGTGCATGGGCAAAGCGGAATAAGATGTGGTTATGGTTGTCACCAGTTCTGGTGGCGTGTCGTCAAATGCAGGACAGAACAGCAATGCGCCGCTCTGGGAATACACCACCTGTTCTTGGCTGAAATGCAAAAGCACGACGAAATAGGCATGCTCTGGTGGTGTACGTTTGACCCCCCGGAGGCCCTCAGTCGCGCCTGCAGGAATGAGTGTGAACGGGTCACCGAAAAGTGCCTCCGCCGCATCGCTTTCGATCATCAGGTTTTGGCCCGGCAGCACATGCGTTGTTGCACGGTTGCCAAGCGCTTTGGCCGGAATTTCCAGAGGCCAGAAGCGAGACGGGCATGTGCCCTTGCCATCCCAAAGGCGAATGAGATCCACCTTGGTCACCTCTTGCAGGCCACAATCAAAGGTTAAGACTTCATCACCAACACCGATGGTTTGCACAGGGCTCCAACCCACGGGTGTGGCCACGCGTGTTCCCGACAAGAGACCCGCAAGTTGAGTCTCCTGATGTTCGATAGGCTGAGGGAGATTTGATCCGACCACAGACTTCTTTTTTAATTCGCCAACCTTCTGATTGAGCATCCCGTTTCCCCAATGAATGCCGGTGAACCGACAAAACAGACATGTCCAAAAGGCATGATTCGAAGGTCAGGCATTTGCCCGAAAGGTGTTCGAATTGTGGCATTGTTTCGGCATGTGAACAGTCTGGTTCATTTGCATAGGATTCTGCTCAATTCAGAAACAAAGGGGGTCAAAAAGTATAGTCGAACCGCTTTATATCCTTGGAACACAAGGCTGCGAGCTGTTCTGCGTCGGCCTCTGAATAAAGGCTACGGTAGTCCGATTTACGGTCAGAGCGATTGAGATGGGGCATCTCAAGACGGAACCCCAAATGCGACCAAAGTGGTTCGACATCTTGCTCAAAATGCTCCAACCGAATGTAAAGATCGGCGCAGTCCACACCTCGGGATGTGGTCATGTAGGTCGCTGCATGATTGCTCGCGAAAGCGTCCTGAATATGCGGCGCGCGCAGAAACTCGGAAAAACTCACGGACTTTGCCAGCCCCACTGCGGGGTGTTCAAAGCTCTGGTTCTGCAGCCAATGGTAGTAGCTGACCATTCGGTCCCAGGGGTTGCGCACCAGAGTGAAACAGAACCACTCGGCGATATCTTCATCCGGCACCACACCGTCGATATCCGCTAAGGTTGAATGCTTCCAAAGCCGACCCGCCGCTTGAAAACCCTGAACTCTGCCGCGTCTGCGCCGCGCCTTTTCCGTGTCTCCGATAAGGATATCGTCCTTTTTGGCGCGCGCCTCTAGCGCGTGCGCAAGAGACGTGCCGCCCGTCTTGGGTATGTGCACAAAGATATAGCGGCGACCGGGTGAAATTATCATTTCTCAACGTTACGCAAGGACGTTGTTTTTGAAAAGTCACGCCAGCCCAGAAAACCGCTTTGCTTTCGGGCATGAATTGCGCAATATCCCCCGCGTTTGAAGGCCACTTACCGCTCGACGAAGGAGACATGCCATGGGTTGGATGAAGGACGAAACAGGGCTGGGCAAAACTGCCGCCAATTTCGTACCCATGACGCCGCTGTCACATCTGAGACGCGCCGCTCATGTCTTTCCCGATAATGACGCTGTGGTCTATGGTAGTTTCCGCAAAACCTTTGCTGAATACTATGAGCGCGCAACGCGACTGGCCTCTGCTCTGACCAAAATGGGCGTTGAACCCGGCGATGTGGTGGCCACGCTCTTGCCCAATATTCCGGCCCATGCCGAGGCGCATTTTGGTGTGCCTGCTTGTGGAGCGGTTCTCAATACGATCAACACCCGGCTTGAGGCGGAAACGATTGCCTATATCTTTGACCATGGTGAGGCGAAAGTGGTTCTTGTGGACCCGCAGTTTATCCCGGTCACGGCACAGGCCATCGAGATGATGGAGGGGCCCGCGCCTACGATCATCGAAGTGGCCGATGATCAGGCTGGCGTGCATTCCATCGGGGAGTATCCCGAATACGAAGACTTCATTGCGGGCGGTGATCCCGATTTTGCGTGGGTGATGCCCGAGGACGAATGGGAGAGCCTTGCGCTGAACTACACGTCCGGCACGACCGGGCGACCAAAGGGCGTCGTCTATCATCACCGTGGTGCGTATCTACTGACCTTGGGTACGGCGATCACGTGGCCCCTTCCCCGGCATGCACGCTACCTGACCATTGTGCCGCTGTTTCATTGCAACAACTGGAACCACACATGGGCACTACCCATGGTGGGCGGCACGCTGGTCTGCTGCCGCGATATCACGGCCACGGCGATTTACAATGCCATTGCGGATGAAGGGGTAACACATTTTGGGGCCGCCCCCATCGTGCTGAACATGATCGTGAACTCCAAGGATGAAGAGCGCCGGGACTTTGACCATACCGTCAGCGTCTTTACCGCCGGTGCCCCGCCGCCTGCCGCCACGCTGCGCGCGATTGAGCCTTTGGGCTTTGACGTCACGCAAGTCTATGGGCTGACCGAGACATATGGCCATGTCACGGAATGCATGTGGCACGACAAGTGGAACGACCAACCCGAGGAAGAGCGCTATGCCATCAAGGCGCGCACCGGAATTCTGATGCCCTTCATGGAAGACATCACCGCAATGGACGCCGAAACCATGACGCAGGTGCCGATGGACGGCGAAACCCAAGGTGAAGTCATGATCCGTGGCAACTCGGTGATGAAAGGGTATCTTAAAAACCCCGACGCCACAGCCGAGGCCTTTGAAGGTGGGTATTTCCACTCTGGCGACTTGGCCTATCAGCACGAGGATGGCTATCTGAAAATCGCGGACCGTGCGAAAGACATCATTATCTCGGGTGGTGAAAACATCAGCTCCATCGAAGTCGAAGGCGCGTTGATGAAGCACCCTGCTGTGCTTCTTTGTGCGGTGGTGGCCATGCCGGATGAGAAATGGGGCGAAGTGCCCTGTGCCTTTGTTGAGCTGAAGGATGGCGTTGAGGCCACTGAGGAAGAGTTGATCGGCTTTGCGCGCGAGAAACTGGCAGGCTTTAAAAGCCCCAAGAAAGTGGTGTTTCAAGAACTGCCGAAAACCTCGACAGGCAAAATCCAGAAATTCGAGCTGCGCAAAGCGTTTAAGTAAGCCGTTTCGCACAGGAATGATTGCCCGACTTGGAATGGGCGTGCTACTGTTTGCCCAACGAGGCAGAGCAGGCCCGCACGACCATGACGGCACTTCACGAATACCAGCGGCTTGAGGCAGCAGGTCTTTGGCGTGCCGCACCGGATGCGCAGCGATCGGATGTGGTGGTTTCGGTTGGCGATGCGACCCTAACGATCTCTGATGCCCGCGATCAGCCTTTGACACATTGGTCACTGGCGGCACTGGAACGCGCCAATCCCGGACAGCGACCTGCAATCTATTTTCCCAATGGCGATCCTGGCGAGACTTTGGAGCTTGGCGTTGACGAAGTGGCCATGATCGACGCCATTGAAAAGCTGCGCCGCGCTGTGGGGCGGGGACGTCCGCATCCGGGACGCCTACGGCTCGTGACGTTCCTGATGTCAATCGCGGCCGTCATCGCCCTGGTGGTCTTCTGGTTGCCCGGCGCGTTGCGCCATCATGCGGTCTCGGTTGTGCCAGAGGTGAAGCGCGCTCAGATCGGTGAAGCCCTGCGCACAAAAATGGAGCGCGTGACGGGAGCCGCCTGTGCCACTCCAGAGGGCACCGGCGCGCTGGAACGATTGGCGCAGAGGCTCCCCACACCCCAGGGACCGGGACGTTTTGACGTCATGCGCAATGGCGTGGATGGGGCGATCTCTTTGCCGGGGGGAACAATCCTGATCGGGCGGGCGTTGGTGGAGGATCACGAAGAACCCGATGTGTTGGCCGGATACATTGTCGCCGAACATCTTCGCGCTGGTTTAGATGACCCGCTGGCCCAGCTTCTAGATCATGGCTCAACGCTCGATGCCATTCGGCTATTGACCACCGGAGATCTACCAGACAACGCCGTGTCGCGATATGCAGAACACCTTTTGACTTCTCCACGTCCAACCCTCACCGATGAAGCTCTTTTGAACGGGTTCAAAAGCTGGTCGGTGCGCGCAAGACCCTATGCCTATGCGTTTGATCTGACTGGGGAAACCAAGCTGGGTTTGATCGAGGCAGATCCTTTTTCTACGACACCGCCCCCACCGCTTCTGAGCGATGCGGACTGGCTAAGGCTTCAGGGGATTTGTGGCGGGTAACACACCAACGCTAGCGGTCGGTTTCGTCCTTTTGCAACCGACGCGGCACAGTTTTGGTCCAAAGCGCATCCGTCTGCGCCTTGCCCGCCAAGGTCTGATGCTGGCGGCGCGGGTTCAGACGGTCATCAGTCCAGACAGGTTCATAGCCCTTGGGCACATATAGCCCATTGGTTTGTCTCTGTTTTTCATAGACATGGCGCGGGGCCACGATGGTGGTTGGGCTGGTCTGTGGTGTCACGGGTTTTCCCGGCCGCAAGTTCACATGCGGTGTTGGCCCGGATGAAACTTTGACCGGCTGGACCTGACGCACGACACGTTTTGTGCGCTTGGGCGTTGCGGCGGCCACAGATTTGGAAGCCGGAACTGTGATTTGCACCGGTTCAGGTGTTTTGACAGGCGTCGCTGCAGCTGGTTTCACAGCACTTGCAAATGTCGGAGTCTGCCCGCAAATCACCTTGCGGTCGCGCGTGACGCGGGGGATCCAGGTGACCTGTCCGTCAATCCCAGCACGCACATAGGCACAGCCGCGACTGTCGATATATTGGCGCCCGGTGTAAGAAGACGGGGGGAACTCGGCGGGCAAACTGTAACTTGCACCACTCTGCCCAAAGCTTTGCGTTCCAAACCCAACCACAGCCGCCGCGGCACACATTCCAACAAACAGTTTCATCTCGCCCCCACGCAGAATGGCATGAGAGTGCATGATTCACCTCTGTGAGTAAACCTGATTGGGTTATTTGGTGCCAAACATCCGGTCTCCAGCATCCCCCAGACCAGGAAGGATATAGCCGATGTCATTAAGCCGATCATCCAAAGCGGCGGTCACAATCGGCACATCGGGATGCGCCTCTTTCATCCGCGCAACGCCTTCGGGAGCAGCCAGAAGGCAGAGGAACCGAATGTCCTTGGCCCCGGCTTGCTTGACCAGATCCACAGCAGCGGCAGAGGAATTGCCCGTAGCCAGCATTGGGTCCACAACGATGGAGAGGCGTTTCTCCAGCTGATCCGGCACTTTGAAGTAATACTGCACAGGCTTGAGTGTTTTTTCATCACGGTAAAGCCCGACAAATCCGACCCGCGCCGATGGAATAAGTTCGAGCATCCCGTCCAGCAGGCCGTTACCAGCCCGAAGGATCGAAATCAGTGCTAGTTTACGCCCCGCCAGAACCGGAGCCTCCATTTCCTGCAAAGGGGTTTCAATGGTGCGCACGCTCATTTCCAGCTCACGCGTGACCTCATAAGCCAAAAGTTGGCTGATTTCGCGCAAAAGCTGACGAAATACGGCGGTGGGCGTAGATTTGTCTCGCATCAGGGTCAGCTTATGCTGAACCAAAGGATGATCAACGACAGTCAGATGGTCCTGCATGGGGGCTCCTGAATTGCGGTATGCGCCGGATGGGCTCAGGCAGAGTTTTTCAAAATACACGTCCCAGTGCAACGCTTTGCGAAGCCGTTTAAGCCAGCAAGGTGATCTCTAACAGGAATTCACAACTTGAGGCATTGCCAAGACGGCGCGGTCTGGCTGTGATAAGCAAGATGAGCACGCTATCTTGTCGCAGTCCGCATCTCCGCTCTTGCAGGCAGCAAGGAAAGATAGTTTAGGGCTAAACTAATTTGGAGGAGCGAAATATGGCGGACAGTCAAAATGACAATTTGCGACAGGCGTCGCTGGACTATCATGAGTTTCCAAAGCCCGGCAAACTCGAAATTCGCGCCACCAAACCCCTGGCCAATGGCCGGGACCTTGCCCGCGCCTATTCCCCCGGCGTCGCTGAAGCCTGTTTGCAGATCCATGCCAACCCGGCAGATGCCAGTCGCTTCACCGCCCGCGCCAATCAGGTCGCGGTTGTTTCAAATGGCACAGCTGTGCTGGGCCTTGGCAATATCGGCGCACTCGCCTCCAAGCCAGTGATGGAAGGCAAGGCGGTTCTCTTTAAGAAATTCGCCGATATTGATTGTTTTGATATCGAGGTGGATGAAAAAGACCCTGAAAAGCTGGCCGATATCGTGTGCGCGCTTGAGCCGACATTTGGCGCGATCAACCTCGAAGATATCAAGGCACCGGATTGCTTTATCGTCGAAAAAATATGTCGCGAGCGGATGAACATCCCCGTTTTCCACGATGACCAACATGGTACGGCTATCGTCGTCGGCGCCGCAGCGCGCAACGCGTTGCACGTGGCAAAAAAGAAGCTGGAAGACATCAAGATTGTTTCAACCGGCGGCGGGGCGGCAGGTATTGCCTGTCTTAACCTGCTGCTGAAGCTGGGTGTAAAACGCGAAAACGTCTGGCTCTGTGACATCCAAGGGCTGGTCTACGAGGGGCGCGAAGAAGACATGACTCCGCAAAAGGCGGCGTTTGCACAGAAAACCGAATTGCGCACGCTGGACGATGTCGTGGACGGCGCAGATCTGTTTCTGGGTCTCTCTGGCGCTGGGGTTCTCAAACCCGAGCATGTCGCCAAAATGGCCAAAAAGCCGATCATCCTGGCGCTGGCCAACCCTGTGCCCGAGATCATGCCAGATGAAGTGCGCAAAGTGGCGCCCGACGCGATCATTGCCACAGGGCGCAGCGATTTTCCCAATCAGGTCAATAACGTACTGTGTTTTCCCTTTATCTTCCGCGGCGCGCTGGACGTCGGTGCAACCGAGATCAACGACGAGATGCAAATCGCCTGTGTCGAGGCCATCGCCGAATTGGCACGCGCGACAACATCTGCCGAAGCTGCGGCGGCGTATCAGGGGGAACAACTCACGTTCGGGGCGGACTATCTGATTCCCAAACCGTTTGATCCGCGTCTGTCGAGTATTGTTCCGACCGCAGTCGCCAAGGCAGCTATGGAAACCGGCGTGGCCACACGCCCGCTAGAGGATCTACACGCCTACACCGATAGCCTGACAGCATCTGTCTTCAAATCAGCGCTCCTGATGCGGCCTGTGTTCGAGGCCGCGGGTACAGCCGCCCGCAAAATCGTTTTTGCCGAGGGAGAAGATGAGCGTGTGCTACGCGCCGCGCAGGCGATTTTAGAGGAAACCACCGAGCTCCCGATCCTGATCGGTCGTCCCGAGGTGATCAATGCACGCTGTGAGCGCCTAGGCCTCAACATCCGACCGGATCGTGATTTCAGCATTGTGAACCCGGAATGGGACGAGCGGTATCGCGACTATTGGGAAACCTATCATGACATCATGAAACGGCGCGGCGTGACCCCTGACATTGCCAAGGCGATCATGCGCACCAATACCACTGCAATCGGCGCAATCATGGTCTATCGCGACGAGGCGGACTCCCTTCTTTGCGGCACATTCGGTGAGTATCGTTGGCATCTGAACTATGTGACACAGGTTCTGGGAGACAAAGATCACCATCCACATGGGGCCTTGTCGATGATGATCCTGGAAGACGGGCCGCTGTTCATTGCCGACACACATGTCCGAAGCCACCCAAACCCCGAAGAACTCGCCGAAACTGCGATTGGTGCAGCGCGTCATGTGAGGCGCTTTGGTCTTGCGCCGCAGGTGGCCTTTTGTTCGCAGTCTCAGTTTGGCAATCAAGGCAGCGATTCTGGCAAGCGCCTGCGTGCGGCCATAGCTATCCTGGATCAGGAACCGCGTGATTTCGTGTACGAGGGTGAGATGAACTTGGATGCCGCGCTTGACGCCGATCTGCGCGGTCGACTCCTGCCCGACAACCGCATGGAAGGTGCGGCCAATATCCTGCTCTTTTCCAACGGAGACACGGCGTCGGGTGTGCGCAACATTCTCAAGATGAAGGCCGGTGGACTTGAGGTGGGACCTATCCTGATGGGCATGGGCAACCGGGCGCACATCACAACCCCCTCGATCACGTCGCGTGGGCTGCTGAACATGGCCGCTATCGCGGGTACGCCAGTCGCAGTCTACGGGTAGAATTCAGGAAAACTGCTCACGCACAAGCCGTTCTTCCAGCCCGTGACCAGGGTCAAAGAGGATGCGGTGGCGGACGCTTGGTTCGGATTGAACCTCAACCCAAAGTACATTGGGAAGCCAGTTGCTATTGGCGTCGGCCATGACCGGACGTTTCTCGGGATCGATCACGTCAAAGCGCACGGTTGCCTGTTTGTTCAAAAGAGCCCCACGCCAACGCCGCGGCCGGAACGCGGCCACCGCCGTAAGCGCCAGAACATCCGAGCCAATCGGCAGGATTGGACCGTGCGCGCTATAATTATAAGCAGTAGAGCCTGCCGGTGTTGCCACCATCGCGCCATCGCATACCAATTCTTCAAGGCGCAAACGCCCATCAATGGAAATCCGCAGTTTAGCGGCCTGCGGTCCGCTTCGCAGCAAGGACACCTCATTGATCGCAAGCGCCTCTTGTGTGTCGCCATTGGTGCATTGCGCCTTCATCAAAAGCGGATTGATGACCTCTTCTTCGGCCTCTGAAAGACGTTCCATCAGGTCGGTCTCGCTATATTCGTTCATCAGAAAGCCAACCGTGCCGCGGTTCATCCCATAGACCGGCACGCCGTGATCGCGCACTTTATTGAGAGTCTCCAACATGAATCCGTCACCGCCAAGCGCCACAACGATCTCGGCCTTATCGACGTCCACATGTCCAAATCGCGACGCCAGAGCCGCGCGCGCGGTCTGTGCCAGTGGAACATCACTGGCCACAAAGGCAATTTTCTCGTATCTGGGCATGTTTCATGCTCTCCGAGGACCAATTGGACCTCGATCGAACCACAAAATTGCAACCAGTGCCAGCAATGCCGGACTGCGAAAGAAATTTGTCGCTTTCCGGTCTTTCAAGGACACATAGTTTCCTATACGAAAGCTCGCCTGACCTCTTGCGGAGTAGACAAAATGGCTCATGACGGACAAAACTCTTTTGTTTCTGAAGGTTTCTTCACCGAATCGCTGGCGTCCCGCGATCCTGAAATCGCCAAGGCCATCGGTCTTGAACTCGGTCGTCAACGCGACGAAATCGAGCTGATTGCGTCGGAAAACATTGTCTCTAGCGCCGTGATGGAAGCGCAAGGCAGCGTGATGACCAATAAATACGCCGAAGGCTATCCAAGCCGCCGGTATTATGGCGGATGCCAATTTGTCGATATTGCCGAGGATCTTGCGATTGAACGCGCCTGCAAGCTCTTTGATTGTGGCTTTGCAAATGTGCAGCCAAACTCGGGGAGCCAGGCGAACCAAGGCGTCTTTACCGCCCTTCTAAAGCCCGGCGACACCATTCTGGGCATGAGCCTTGATGCCGGTGGGCACCTGACCCATGGTGCTGCCCCCAACCAGTCTGGCAAGTGGTTCAAAGCGGTGCAGTATGGCGTGCGCAAAGAGGACAACCTGATTGACTATGATCAGGTCGAGGCGCTGGCCAAAGAGCACAAACCGCAATTGATCATCGCGGGTGGCTCCGCCGTACCACGTCAGATTGATTTCGCCCGCATGCGCGAGATCGCCGATATGGTAGGTGCCTATCTGCATGTGGACATGGCCCACTTTGCTGGCCTTGTGGCAGCAGGTGAACACCCCTCGCCCTTCCCGCATGCGCATGTGGCAACCACGACCACGCATAAGACCCTGCGCGGCCCGCGGGGTGGCATGATCCTGACAAATGACGAAGCGCTGGCCAAAAAATTCAACTCGGCCATTTTCCCAGGCATTCAGGGTGGCCCCCTGATGCATGTGATCGCCGCCAAGGCGGTTGCCTTTGGAGAAGCACTCCGGCCGGAGTTCAAATCCTACATCAAGCAGGTCATCACCAACGCACAGGCGATGAGCGACCAGTTGATCAAGGGCGGTCTGGATACTGTGACCCATGGCACAGATACCCATGTTCTGCTGGTGGACCTGCGCCCCAAAGGCGTGAAAGGCAACGCCACGGAAAAGGCTCTGGGCCGTGCGCATATCACCTGCAACAAGAACGGGGTGCCGTTTGATCCCGAAAAACCGATGGTCACCAGCGGGATCCGACTTGGCTCACCTGCGGGCACGACACGGGGCTTTGGCGAAGCAGAATTCCGTCAGATCGCGGACTGGATTGTCGAAGTGGTCGATGGTCTTGCGGCCAATGGCGAAGACGGCAACAGCGCGGTTGAGGCCAAGGTCAAAGCCGAAGTGGCCGAGATGTGCGCACGCTTCCCGCTTTATCCTAACCTGTAAGCCAATTTTAAAATCAAAACAGCCTCGCGCAGCTTATGCTGGGCGGGGTTTTTTATTTTTAGATCAAGCCTTTCCAACGGATAATTGCAGCTGCCAAGGCGCAGATGATCAACAGGTTCATCACTGTTCCACCCGCCCAATTGAGCACCTTGCCTCTGCGGCGATCCGCCGGATCTATCGATTTGAGGTGCGTCTCCAATTCGGCAAAGGCCGATGAAACCTGATTGGGATCCACCTGTCGCATAACGATGGGGTGCGCCATTTTGCCTTGCGTCTCTACCAGAACACGTCCAGCGGCACGCATGCGCCGCGGCAACAGCCGTCCAGCACGCTTGAACTTGCGCTCAAGCGTCTTGCCCCGCACGCCCAGCTTGGCGTGCAACATCTCCTCGAGATGCGCGGCGCGCTTGTGAAATTGCTCTTGGTCAATCACATTCGTCATCCCCCGGCCCGGTACTCTACCCGCAGGAGCGTGACCAAACAATGGGCTGGCACGCAAACGGGTCAAACTGTATCACGAAAGCCATGTTGAACATCGTGCACCATGGTTCAGAAGAACAGGCATCGCCACTGCTGATCGTGCACGGGCTTTATGGCTCGGCGCGCAACTGGGGCGTGATTGCCAAACGGCTCTCTGATCGCGGACCTGTCTTGGCCGTGGATCAGCGCAATCATGGATCAAGCCCCTGGTACGACACACAAACCTATCAGGACATGGCAGATGATCTGGCACAGGTCATTGAGGCTGTGGGCATTGGCCCCGTGGACCTTTTAGGGCATTCTATGGGTGGCAAGGCGTCCATGGTTCTGGCACTCAGCCGCCCTGATCTGGTGCAACGTCTTGTTGTGGCGGATATCGCACCGGTTGGATACGGGCACAGCCAGATTCAATACATTGATGCGATGCGGCAAGTGGACTTGTCCGGAATTGAAAAACGCTCGGATGCCGAAGCTCAGCTGGCGGAGCTTGTCGATGACAGGACACTTCAGTCGTTTTTCACGCAGTCGCTTGATGTGAAAGAAAAACGATGGCGGTTAAACCTTGACGTGTTGGCTCACGACATGGGCCACATTATCGGTTTTCCCGAGGTTGCGGGGCAGTTCGACCAACCAACGCTTTTTGTCTCAGGTGCTGCATCTGACTATGTCCTGCCCGAGCACAGACCCAAGATCAAAACACTCTTTCCCAACGCCAGCTTTGCCAAGATCAAAGACGCGGGGCATTGGCTTCACGCGGAAAAGCCACGTGAGTTTGAATCTGTTGTACGCGGCTGGCTGGACAAAGCCGCGTAGTACAGAACGCCCAAAATTGAGTCTTTTGCGCACGGGTTGTGGTTTTTTGAGAGATATCCACAAGATAGTGTTGACCGCGACTCCTGCCCCATGTACCGAGAACGCACAGGTGTTAGACGCGGTAGCATCAACTGACAGCGGGGTCCGAAGGCAAAAGCCACGGACCCCGTTCGCATTCCATACCTCGGAAGAGTTCAGGAATTAGAAAAGGCGCCAGGTGCTCAGACGCGGTCCTTGCATCGTGGTTTGGGTCTTGCGACCCGCGCCACACCCTGACGCCTTAAACCGGATGTTCCGCCCCTAGGGGGCCTCCGACCCAGCTGCATCCAACCTCGAAAGGCCTTCCGCCTCCCCTGGATTGCTCCAGAAGAACCTCGGGCATCTTGCGACCCCCAAGATGTTCCGCACCACTCGCGAGGTACGGCTGCCCCAACTTCCAAAGAAGTTTTGGCGACGAAAAGAGGCCAAGGCCCCTACCCGTCTGCATCGACCCGGATTGGAAAGCTGCATGTCCAACACACCCGAAGGTGAGAAGGAAGCGGCGAACCGTTCCTGAACCTGTGCTGATGGTCGGTAAATCCGAAGACCCCCGGTTCCATCCGCGCGGGTCCCGAGGGGCCTTTGCGGCGTCACGTTGGTTCAAAAGAACCGCTGCAACACTTCAAAGGTGACCGACACCTATGCCATCACGCAAGAAAAAAGCGCTGCAGCATGAAAATTTCTTGGGGATAACTTGTTGATATTCAGTGGGAATTCTCTGTGGATAAGTCGAAATTTGGATGTGTTTCGGCACAGTTGCAGGAGCTTTGGAAGACGATCCGGGAAAACCGGGTGAATTCACTGATTTCTGCACCCGCAAATGCCACAAAACGCGGATGAAAGTAGAATCATCACGTAAAAGCGACCCGGCTCCCTTGCAGGAACCGGGTCTACGAGGTCTGCCCCTTTGGAGGTTGATGGCCATTAGGCCGTGGCAGAAATCAGAAAGTCATACTCAGACCGCTTGAACCCGCGCTGTGCCGAGATCAAACTCGGGTTCCGATACCTCATACGTGGCATCTTTCCACAATGTTGGTTCTGACATACCAGGCAACTCAAGTTGCCGTCGATCAAGCGCCTTCAGCGCATTGAGACGCCCTCGACGGGCAATCGTAAAATAGTCCACTTGCATAAAGCTTGTTCCCCACAACAAGACGTTACTCTTACCGGTGTCACATTGCGGCGAAATTGGGGCAAATTGAACAAAATTCTGTGAAACTAACTGTTTCCTGTGAGGAATTTATTGAACACCATGCCAGATGAAAATTGTTTATTTCCAGTATTTTAATTTACTACCCAGCGATGACAGACCTTGCTCATTCTACTCGGTCTTTGCCTTGAATAAGGCGCCCCTTGCCGAAAATACGGCAAGAATGAGGCGCATATTGTTTGATTTTGGCTCGGACCAATCGCATAGTATCTCAAGGTATTTTAAGCTCACAACACACCTGGGGGGTGAAACCATGAGCACGACAAGCATTCTCGCCGTAAGCGCGGCGCTTCTGGTTCTGGGCAGCGGAGCCCAGGCGCATGACGTCACGAGACACAGCCATGGCGCACATGGGGACAATGTGGTCCTGGTGAGCTGCTACCGCGGTCCGTGGGAGGCCGTGATCTGGGACCGGCCCAACGACATCTTCATCGAAACACTGGAGGCCAATGGGCTTAGCACGCAGGATGCGATCCGCATTGCCGAGGCTGTGTGCCGCGACCCACGTCTGGTGGGCGACCGGGATGCCATGGTCAAACAGGTGCAAAAGCTGGTGCGGGAAGTCCGGCGCGGTTAAGCCACATTGGCGCATCGACTGAATGCGCCGTTCACATTCCATTAACCTGATCTCAGCGATAGAGGGGAATGTCCTTCTATCGTCGCCTAAGGGTATCCGGAGCAACAGTGTTCTTCACGGTTTCGCTGGCGCAGCGTGGTGGATGGCTTCTGGTGGATGAGGTGACGCGGCTGCGCGCCGCTGTCCGGCAAACCAAAACCGAGCGTCCGTTTCACATTGATGCCTGGGTGGTCTTGCCCGATCACCTGCACGCGGTCTGGACATTGCCCGCCGGAGATGCGGATTTTTCGACGCGATGGGGCGCGATCAAGGCGCGGTTTACGCGGAACCTCCGGGAGGATGGTAGGGTGAGGTTCCACCCCACCAATGCGAAAGCGTTGGGACATGGGGTGGGATGGAATCCCACCCTACCGAGGTCGGCAAGCAAGGTTCGGAAAGGCGATGCGGGGATCTGGCAACGCCGCTTCTGGGAGCACCATATTCGCGACGAGGCCGATTACTGGGCGCATGTCCGATATTGTTGGTTGAACCCGGTCAAGCATGGGCTTGTCGAGCGGCCCAAGTATTGGCCCTATTCCAGCGTGCACCGGGATAGACGGTTTCAGAAGGACATGGATTGGATGTTGTAGGGCGGGATTTCATCCCGCGGATGGCGCGAGGGTTGAGGTTGGATTGGTGGGGTAAAACCCCATCCTACGGCTACACAGAGACCTCACCCATCCATCTTCAACATCGTTGCAACCCATCTCAACCGGGGTGGGCACGCAATTGGCTGCGCCAATCGCTTCCGCCCACTCGCCCTAAAAATGGACGGCCTTAGCCGTCCATTTTAAGTGCGCTAATAAACGCCTCTTGCGGAATATCCACCTTCCCGAACTGGCGCATCTTTTTCTTCCCCGCCTTCTGCTTTTCCAGAAGCTTCTTCTTCCGCGTGGCATCGCCGCCATAGCATTTGGCGGTGACGTCTTTGCGAAGCGCGGAGAGCGTCTCACGGGCAATCACCTTGCCGCCGATAGCCGCCTGAATGGGGATTTTGAACATGTGGCGCGGGATGAGTTCCTTGAGCTTTTCGCACATCGCGCGGCCGCGCATTTCGGCCCGGTCGCGGTGCACCATCATGGACAGCGCATCGACTGGCTCTTCGTTGACCAGAACGGACATCTTCACGAGGTTGTCTTCGCGATACCCTTCCAACTGGTAGTCGAACGACGCGTAGCCCTTGGTCACCGATTTGAGCCGGTCGTAGAAATCAAACACCACCTCATTCAAAGGCAGATCATAGACCACCATGGCGCGGGAGCCGGCATAGGTCAGGTCAAGCTGAATGCCGCGGCGGTCCTGGCAAAGCTTGAGCACATCACCGAGATATTCATCGGGCACAAGGATCGTGGCCTTGATGCGCGGCTCCTCGATATGGTCAACGGTTGAGGGATCGGGCATGTCAGCGGGGTTGTGCAGATCCATCTGCGTCCCGTCCTTGAGGTAGACATGATAGATCACGCTGGGCGCGGTGGTGATCAGCTCAATATCATATTCGCGCTCGATCCGGTCGCGGATCACCTCGAGGTGCAGGAGGCCGAGAAAGCCGCAGCGAAAGCCAAAGCCGAGGGCGGCAGAGGTTTCCATTTCAAAGCTGAAGGACGCGTCATTGAGGGCCAGCTTGTCGATCGCGTCACGCAGGTCCTCAAACTCAGCGCTGTCCACCGGGAAGAGGCCGCAGAAGACCACCGGTTGCGCGGGTTTGAAGCCTGGCAGGGGCGTGTCGGTGCCTTTCTTCTCATGAGTGATCGTGTCACCCACGCGGGTGTCGCGCACCTGTTTGATCGAGGCGGTGATAAAGCCGATTTCACCTGGGCCCAGTGCATCGATATTCTGCATCTGCGGGCGGAAGACGCCAATGCGGTCAACGCCGTAGCGCGCTCCGGTCTGCATCATCTTGATCTGGTCGCCTTTCCTGAGCACGCCGTCCATGATCCGCACCAGCACGACGACGCCGAGGTAGGGGTCATACCAGCTGTCGACCAGCATAGCTTTGAGGGGGGCATCGGGGTCACCCTTTGGGGCGGGCAGTTCGGTGACAATGGCTTCCAGTGTTTCCACAATTCCTTCACCGGTTTTGGCAGAGACGGCGATGGCCCCTGACGCGTCGATGCCGATAACGTCCTCAACCTGTTCGGCGACGCGGTCGATGTCGCTGGCGGGCAGGTCGATTTTGTTGAAAACCGGCACGATCTCATGATCGGCATCGATGGCCTGGTAGACATTGGCCAGGGTCTGCGCCTCAACCCCTTGGGTGCTGTCCACCACCAGAAGCGAGCCTTCAACCGCGCGCATCGACCGGCTGACTTCATAAGCGAAATCCACGTGACCGGGCGTGTCAATGAGATTGAGCACATAGGCCTGCCCGTCTTTGGCTGTATAGTCGATGCGCACTGTGTTGGCCTTGATCGTGATGCCGCGCTCGCGCTCGATATCCATACTGTCGAGCAATTGCTCTTTCATATCCCGCTCGGCCACCGTGTTGGTCGACTGGATCAAGCGGTCTGCCAGCGTGGATTTCCCATGGTCGATATGGGCCACGATGGAGAAATTGCGGATATGCGAAAGCGGTGTCATGACTTGGGGATATGAGGCGGAATGTGGAGGGCGTCAATGGCGATGTTTGGCAGGATGCGCCGAAGCCTTGAAAGGGTTTGACCACCCTGCACGCCAATGTGAAAGTCGCCCGACTTGATGCCATCGTCCTTGCGGCATAGATTCACCCCCAAAAGGAGCAGGTTGATGAAAGTCGTTCTCACATCTTCAGTTCTCGCATTGGGCTTTGCCGTGATGGCACAGGCCGCACCATCCACCGTACCGCTGGGGCCATCCCCCGCCTTGGGCGGCGGCGAGTTTTCTTCAGGCGGCGGGATCACAGTGGCGGTTGAGCCGCGGCGCACAGCGACTGGTCAAATGGCGCTCTGCGGGGTTTGGGCGCAAAGTGACCGGCTCTCTGCATATGTCCGACAATCAGGACGCACGGTCCTTGATCGCGGCAGTCTGGCCGTCAATGGCCGCGTGGTGCACAAGGATCTGGGCTTTCTCAACCGTGTCGCACCCAGCAAGAGCTATGCCCGCACGGACGCGACATGCGTTGGCACATCCCTGCCCTACCAAAGCAACGCGAAAGTCGAGATACGCATCCCGCGTCACGTGGTGGTGCAGGACCGCGATGGATCAGGTGCAGGCGTCGAGATCCGATTTGGCCCCAGTGAGGCGACCAACCCGGCTTTGTTGTCGGGCTCTGTCCTGCCGTCGCGCTTCACCTCGACCAAAAGCACGTTGAGCGGCAAATACGGGGCCACGCGCCTCACACAATAGGCAGAGGTGCCCCGCATCTTGAGAATTGAAAACCCTGACCCAATCGGGCAAAAGGGGTGCAAATAAAGATCGCCAGCACATTTTGGCGCAATAGCACAGTTGTCAGTATTCGAGCAGGGTGCGATCCGGTTATGAAATACGCGTTGATTGTCGTGATGATGCTGAGCCTGGCAGCCTGCAGCAGTCCTAAGCGGTTTGAAAATAAACCGCGCGTGACACCGGCCTCGGCCCCTGCACCCGCCTCTGTGGCCCGCATCGCACCGGTTGCGTCCGGTCCGATCAGTCAGGCGTGTTTGTCTTCCAATCGTGAGGTCCGTTCACGCGCGCTCTGTGGCTGCATTCAATATGCGGCGAATGAAACGCTCACCGCGTCGCAGCAAAACCGCGCTGTGACGTTCTATTCTGATCCGGCCGCGGCACAATCTGTGCGCCAATCGGATCGCACCAGCGATGAGAGGTTCTGGGAGGCGTACCGCACCTACGAAGAGCGCGCCGAGGCCATTTGCCGATAGACTCAATCACGGTTTGAGCCGGTAGCCTTTGTGAAACATCCACCAGGCCAATGCGGACACAACCAGCGTTGACGTCCCGACAACTGCAAAGCCAAGCACAGGGCTGGAATCTGAGACGCCGATCATCCCGTATCGCCCCCCGTCGATGAGGTAAAAGACGGGGTTCACATAAGTGATTGTTGATAGGACCGGTGGCAGGTCCTGCACCGAATAGAACGTCCCGGACAGAAAGGCCAAAGGTGTTACGACAAAATTGGTGATCGCCGCCATCTGGTCGAACTTGTTGGCAAAGATGCCAGCTACCAGCCCCAGAGCACCTAGAAAAACAGCCCCCAGAGCAACAAACCCTAACCAGATCAACGGATGTTCGGGAATAAGCCCAACAAACACGGCCAATCCCACAGCAATGGCCAGTGCCACCAACACGCCTCGTGTAAGCGCCCCGGCCAGATATCCCAGGACCATTTCAAGACCCGACAGCGGCGGCATCAACGTGTCCACGATATTACCCTGGACCTTGGAGATCACAACCGAGGACGAAGTGTTGGCAAAGGCGTTCTGTATGACGGTCATCATCAGGATGCCAGGTGCTATGAAAAGCGCGAAATCCACGCCCATCACCTCGCCCCGGCGTGCTCCGATGGCAATGGTGAAAATCACCATGAACAAACCCGCCGTGACCAATGGCGCCATCACCGTTTGCGTCCAGACCGACAAAAACCGCAGGATTTCGCGCATGGCCAGAGTGTACAGCCCCAGCCAATTCACCCGCCCAAAGCGGCGCATCCCCATTTCGGCGCGATCTTGCATCAGATTTCCTGCATCAGCTGTGGTTTCTTGCGTTGCTACGGCTTGTAACTCACCCTGCAGTGTTTAGAATAAGGCCTTCGGGATGAAAACCGGGCTGTCGCGAAAAGATGGCCATTTGCAGAGGATAGGTGCCCATGTCTTGGAGCGACGAGCGTGTAGAGCTCTTGAAAAAAATGTGGGGCGAGGGTCAGTCGGCCAGCCAGATCGCCAAGGAGCTTGGCGGCGTGACCCGCAATGCGGTCATCGGAAAGGTGCATCGCCTGGGCCTGTCCAATCGCAGCGGTGCAGGCGCATCAGATGGCGGCGCGAAATCCAAGACGTCCGCCAAGGCCAAACCAGCCGCACGCGCCAAGACGGCCAAGTCAGAACCCAAGACTGAGACCCCCAAAGAACCAGCCGCCGCTCCGGTGAGCCGCGTCAAGGCGATTATCCCCGCCGGTCAACCCCTGCCGCCGCAACCTTCGGCGAACGAGATTGATCCCGAGGCTTTGGCCAAGGTCAATGAGATCGAGAAAAAGGCCAAGAAACTGTCGTTGATGGAGCTGACCGAACGGACGTGCAAGTGGCCTGTAGGTGACCCCGCCACACCGGATTTCTGGTTCTGCGGTCTGCCTGTGCAGGCAGGAAAACCTTATTGTGACGCGCATGTCGGCGTGGCCTTTCAGCCAATGAGCTCGCGCCGCGACCGACGGCGGTAGTAGCCAAATCTTTTTCAAAAAGATTTGGCACAAGCCTGAAGGCGGGCTTTGGGCGTGTTACTCGACCGGATCCAAAAGATAAGCTGGCCGCAATAGCATAATTGTGGGTTGGCCAGGAAGTGTGTCGAGCGAAACCGTCAATGCGTTCTCCCCTGTCTCGACAACCGCAAAGCTTCCTTCCATCCCATTGAGAAAACGTCCCAGAGTCGCGTCTCCAAACCAATGCATAGGGATCACAATGGACGACCGCAGGCGTTGGATCACCGCGATCATCTCCTCAATTTGCAAGGTATATCCGCCATCCACGGGTGCCAGAAGCACATCGACCCGACCCAGCGCCGCATATTGCTCACCGGTGGGCTGATGATGCAGATGCCCCAGATGCCCAATGCACAGCCCCGCGGCTTCAAAAACGAAAATGGAATTGCCCTTGGGTTCCGAGACGGTCCCAAACGCGGCACGAATATCGGTCGAGACATTGCGGATGACCATATCCCCCAGATCGAGGTGATGTTCGATCCCTTGCCCAAACTCCTCCCCCCAGCCCCGCAAGACATGTGGAATGGCGGGGTCAGGAAAGGCGGTCCAATGGGTGGAATGGGCGTGGTTCATCGTGACCACGTCAGGAATGAAGTCCACATTGCCAACAAACCCCGTGAAATCCGTGACCACATCCGTGCCGCCGTGAGACTGAATCAGAAAAGAGGCATGGGCGATGTAGTGGATGCGCACACGGTTGGCTGGCACGGTGTCCTTGAACGAGGCGCGATGCAGGTATGTAAGGCCCGGTGCAGCCTCGGCGACAGCCCGGCAATGGCTTGGCGTGCGCTCGGTGGGTTCTTGTGCAAAAAGCGGTACGGTTGAAAATGAAAGACAAATGAGACACGCGAATAAGCGGATCATGGCAAACCTCCGATCTATCGATGGTAGCGCGCCCTGAGAGAAAGTCAGAGATTTTTAAGGCAGCTTAATCCGCGCCAGCAAACCCATATGATCGGACGCGAGGCGAGGTCGTCTTTCGACATGGCCTGTAACGCCTTTGGGGACAAGCACGTTGTCGATGGCAAGCGGTAAATATGGTCGACCAGAAAGATATGTATTGCGATACGGCCCCAGAGGCTCATTGTCCGCGGCCTTGGCCAAACGCACAACACTGCCGCCCCAGGTGACCATATTGAAATCCCCTCCGATCAAGATTGGTCCCTCCATAGACTGCAATTTGTCTTCTATCAGGCTGGCCTGTGCAAATTGATCGAAGGGAAAGGGCCACTCAAGATGGATTGAAACAACCCACACAACCTGTCCCTCAGGGGTACGCACCTGAACCCCAGCCATACCTGCCCCGTCGACACAAAAGTTTGTATTGTCGACCACAGCCAATGACGTCAATACCCCAACGTCTTGATGCGGTCGAAAGGGGCAGATGACAGAAAACGGGTAGGCCTCAAACAACGGCGCCATGAATTTTCGGTTGTGGTCTGACACCTCTTGCAAAGTGATCACGTCGGCTTGAGACGCGATGATTTCCTCGGCCAAGGGCGTGCGCGGCCAGGATTTGCTCATCAGGTTCTTCTGATACAGTGTCAGGCAGGGTCCTTCGCATGGCACATTAGATTGAAAGTACCCCATCCCCAAAGGGACAAGTGCCACCAACGCGGCACCGCACGCAACGATCGCCAAAAGCTTCGCCCTGCCCCAGAAAAGAAATGGCACCAGCAACACCAACAAGATCCCGGCTGGGAAGCGGATCACGGCAGCAGAGTTACCCGGGGCAAAAAACTGTCCAGTAAAGGAAAGTACCACAACACCAATCAAAGCGACACAGAACCAAACTGTGAAAGTCTTCAATACCGTTTTGGTTTTCATACGATCAAAACTCCGCAGTGCGTACCGGTTCTGATACGCCAGCGTTGTAACGCAGACAGAGCTTAAGCGGCAGAGCGTTACCCAGCATCCGTCCGGCCACGGCGGTCAGATCGAAGGGCGGCATAAAGCACATGTGTCCGCCAGCGCCCGTCGATTTGAAGGTAACTCTGCGCCACCCCCTCATATTTGAACCCGCATTTTTCCAGAAGACGTCTGGACGGCTGGTTTTCAGGCAGGCAAGCCGCCTCTAGCCGCGACAGATTCAACCGTTCAAAGGCATGATGCACCATCGCGAGAAGCGCCTCGCGCATGTAGCCCTGTCGTGCATAGGGTTCGCCCGTCCAGTAACCAAGCGTGCCTGCCTGGGCCGGGCCACGGCGGATATTGTCGAGCGTGATCGCCCCCAAAAGCACGCTATCTTCACGTCGAATGAGGAAAAGCGGCACGGCAGACCCTTGCGAGATTGAGCGCTGCGACCAGTGCACACGGTTGGCGAACCCTTTGCGCGAGAGATGGTCAGAGGCCCATTGTGGCTCCCACGGCACCAAAAACTCGGCGCTGCGTTCGCGCAAAGATGACCATTCACGAAAATCCGTCAAAACCGGAGGGCGCAACGTCAGGCGCTCGGTCTCAATCCGGATTTTGCGACGCGGCATGAACATCACGCGGCGCGCCTGTCCTGCAAATCCTGAAGGCTCGGGGCGCTTTCCACCGGGCCATAGAGTGCCAGGGCGGCCGGGGCTTTGGTCGCGATTTTTTCGGCCAGGGCGCGTAAATCGCCGAGGCTAACAGCGTCGATCTTATCCACCACCTCTTCAAGACGCGGTACACGGCCCCAGATCTGCAGCATGCGCGCCAGCCGCTCGGCCCGGTTCGATGAGCTTTCCAACCCCATCAAAAGCCCAGCTTTCATCTGCGCACGGGCGCGATCCAGTTCGGCCTGACCAAAATCTTCTGCGGCGCGCTTCATTTCATCGACTGTGATTTGCGCCAAGCCAGCCATTTCCTCGGCGGATGTACCAGCGTAGATCGTCATCATGCCCGTGTCGCTATAGGCCCCTGCCTGAGCATAGATCGTATAGCACAACCCGCGCTTTTCGCGGATTTCCTGAAAAAGCCGCGATGACATCGAGCCACCCAGCGCAGAGGCGTAGATCTGTGCTGTGTGAATGGCGGGATCAAGATAGTCGGGGCTTTCGAACGCCAAGGCAAAATGCGCTTGCTCCAGTGATTTCACAGTGCGCCGCTCTCCGCCTGCGAATTGCGCAGCAGAGGCTTCCACCCGGTCAGACGCGGGCATGTCGCCAAAAAGTGTCTCTGCGAGACGCACCAATGCATCGTGATCCACCGCCCCCGCGGCGGACAGGATCATTTGCCCGGGCAGATACCTTTCATTGACAAACCGCTTGAGGTCGTCGCGCGAAAAGGCACGCACGCGCTCTTCTGCACCGAGGATCGTGCGACCCAGCGGATGATCAGGATAGGCCTCTTCCTGCAACCAGTCGAAAATGATGTCATCGGGCGTATCCAGCGCCTGCCCGATTTCCTGAAGGATCACGCCGCGCTCAATCTCGATCTCGCGCGGGTCAAACACCGGATTGCGCAGGATATCGGCCACCACATCCACTGCGAGCGGCACATCCTCTGCCAGCACACGCGCATAGAAGGCCGTCACCTCGCGACTGGTATAGGCATTGATATACCCGCCCACATCCTCAATCGCCTCGGCAATCTGCAACGCGCTGCGTGTCGTCGTGCCCTTGAAAGCCATATGCTCCAGAAAATGAGCGATGCCGTTTTGGCTCGGCGCCTCATGGCGTGCCCCGGCCAGAACCCAGACGCCAATGGCCGCCGATTGCAGGCCGGGCATATGCTCGGTCACAACGCGGAACCCGTTGGGCAATGTGGTCAGGTTAACACTCAATGCGGCAGGCGCTCTTTGATCAACGACTCAATAGCGTCAAGGTCATTGGCAACCCGTGTGACGCGCTCTGACCGCTCATACAGGTCCGACATGGCGCGAGGCAAGGGCGGATGCACCCCTGCGGCTTTTTCGACCGCTGCGGGGAACTTGGCAGGATGCGCCGTCGCGAGCGTGATCATGGGCGTGGCCGGATCACGCAGGTCATTGGCGACCTTCACGCCAACCGCAGAATGCGGGCAGAGCAGCTCGGAACTCTGCGCAACTGTGGCCGCGATTGTGGCGGAGGTATCTTCCTCACTGCAACGTCCCGAAGCAAAGCTTTCCTGCAACGCCTGCAAGGCACCCTGGCTTACGGAAAACCCACCTGCTTTCAGCTCATCCATCAACTGCGCAACGGCGGCACCATCCTCTCCATAGGCATAATACAAAGCGCGCTCAAAGTTGGAGCTGACCTGAATATCCATTGATGGGCTGATTGAGGGAACGACACCGTCGGGTTTGTACTCTGAGGTCGTCAGACAACGATGCAGGATGTCATTCTGGTTGGTGGCGACAACAAGCTGGTCAATCGGCAGGCCCATCCGCTTGGCGATGTAGCCGGCAAAAATATCTCCGAAATTGCCCGTGGGCACGGTGAAACTCACCTTGCGATGCGGTGCACCGAGGCTCACGGCGGAGGTAAAGTAATACACCACCTGCGCCAGCACCCGCGCCCAGTTGATCGAGTTGACCCCAGCCAGCCCGACAGCGTCACGGAAGTCAAAATCGTTGAACATATCCTTCACACGCGCCTGAGCGTCATCAAAATGCCCATCAATGGCCAGCGCATGCACATTGCTTTCCGAGGGTGTCGTCATCTGACGACGCTGCACCTCAGAGACACGGCCATGAGGGTAAAGGATAAAGACATCCACAGCCTCCAGACCCCGGAACGCCTCAATAGCCGCTGAACCAGTATCACCTGAGGTCGCCCCCACAATGCACACGCGTTTGCCAGAGCGCTTGAGCGACGCCTCGAAAAGCTGCCCGATGAGTTGCATCGCGAAGTCTTTGAACGCGAGCGTCGGACCGTGGAAGAGTTCCAGAAGGAAATGTCCGCTATCGAGCTGCTTCAAAGGCGCACGGGCGGCATGGCCAAAACCGTTATAGGCACGCGCGATGATCTCGTGGAATTCGTTATCGGTAAAGGTATCCCCCAGATAAGGACGCATAATGCGAAACGCTGCCTCTTCGTAGGACACACCATTGAGTGCTGCGATCTCATTATGGCTCAGCATCGGTATCGTCTCGGGCAAGTACAGCCCACCATCGCGGGCAAGGCCCGACAGCATGGTATCTTCAAAGCTCAGAACCGGCGCTTGGCCACGGGTTGAGATATATTTCATGGGTCTGTCCCCTGCGCCGGTTTGCGGCTGCGAAAGATGAGATATCCGGTCATCCCTAGCCAGATCGCGGCCAGCGAAAACCAGGTGATGGCGTATTGCAAGTGATCGTTGGGAATACCGCTCGTGTCGACGGGCAGCGGCGTCATGGCGCTGTCTGGTTGCGACATTTCCCGTGCCACAAGCAAAACCGGCTCGGTTCCAAGCACATCCGCCATCTGCGCGATGTCGCGCGCAAACCAGATGTTGCCGTCAAGATCATTTTCCGGCGTGGAACTGTTGCGATCATCCGGCCAATGCAGATTGCCAGTGACCGTCACTTGCCCTGGGGGTGGCGGCTGCAACTCTTTACCCAGCTTGAGGAACCCCCGATCAACCAAGATCAGACGCCCTGTCTCCGTTTCAAAGGGTGTAACAATTAAATGCCCTGCCCCGACCTTCTTGCGGCTGACCAAAACGCGCAGCGCCCCGCCGCCGAACGTGCCAGTGACCTGCACTGGCAAATACTTGTGCGCGGAGGCATCGGGGCTTTCAGGCAAGGGCGCCGGGGCTGCCGCGATTTTTGTCTCAATCTCCTCCAGCACGCCCTCTTTCCAGGCCAGGCGCTGCACTTGCCAGACCCCCAGAGAGATCAGGATGCCAGCCCCGACGAGACCGAAAAGCAAGGGAACGAGCAGACGCATCATCACCAGTTTTCCCAGAAATCGCGCCCTTCTACCAAGCTGCGCCCCGGGAGCAAGCCAAACCCGTCAGGTATCCGTTGCCATATTGTCCCAATCAAGGCCCGCATAGCCGATCAGCCAGTTGAGGGCGTAGTGGCGCTCATAGGCAATACCAGGATGCAAACCGGCGGGCGGCGGCGCGCCCTTCACGCGGGCCTCCATCGCGGCCCAATGCAGGCGATAGGCCAGATCAGCGGCGTCAAGGATTTCAGATTGCGGCCTCAGCCGCGCCTTTTGAATAAGCCCTTCCGCGCCCAACTCGCGAAACACAGACCCAAGCATCGCCGCATCGATGATCTGATCCGGAGCAGGCAGCTCGTCAGTTAAGCCGATAGCCCACAATAGGACAGCCACAGATTCGTAGCGCCAGGACATTTGCACATAAGCCTCATCCGGCAGGTCCGCAGTCTCGATGAATCCTCGTTCTTCGGGTGAGAAAAACTCCCAAGCGCCATATTGCTCAATCACGGACTCAACAAGCGCCTGATCGCGCGTCTCACCTTTTACGGCGGTGATCATCACCGCCAAGGCCCGGGCCGCCACCTCCTCATCTGAGCGGCGAAGCGCCCCGGCCTCGTCCTCGATCACCGGCAAGTTTTCTGAGAATGGCAGGCCCAGACGTTCCAGTTCCGCAATCGAACGGGCCTTGCGCGCCAGTTGTTCTTCGCTGGGATCGGCCGCAACCCCCTCGATATAGGACTTTCGCGCCAATTCGGCTTCAGACGGCTCTTTCCCTGACGTATCCGCCGTCGCGGTCTGGGACGTCAGTCCAAGCGCCGCCAGAATGGAAACTAGAAACCGCATCGCCCCACCTTAAACAAAAAATGCGGAGGTCGCCCCCCGCATTTCATCGTTCCAGAAATACTCTCGCCGAAGGCGCAATTTTTCGTGCGAAAAATTGTCACCCGCCCCAGACGTAGACTGCGGCGAACAAGAAGAGCCAAACCACATCCACAAAGTGCCAGTACCAGGCAGCGGCTTCGAACCCGACATGTTTTTCGGGTGTGAAATGCCCCTTGAGCACCCGCATCAGACAGACGAACAGGAAGATCGTACCAATGATTACATGCGCGCCGTGAAAGCCTGTGGCCATGAAAAAGTTGGCGCCGTAGATGTTGCCCGAGAAACTAAATCCGGCATGACCGTATTCATAGGCCTGGAACACCGTAAAGATCGCACCCAGAGCGATTGCAATGATCAGGCCCCATTTCATGTCATTGCGGTTGTTTTCATGAACCAGCGCGTGGTGTGCCCATGTTGCAGCCGCACCAGAGCAGAGCAGGATAAGCGTATTGATCAGCGGCAGGTGCCAAGGATCAAAGGTCTCAATGCCAGCCGGAGGCCATATCGCATCCTGCAGAGGTGACATCTCACCCATCGGATACATAGCATGCTTGAAAAAGCTCCAGAACCAGGCGGCAAAGAACATCACTTCGGACATGATGAACATAATGAAACCATAGCGCAGTCCGATCCGCACCACTGGCGTGTGATCGCCTGCATGGCTTTCGGCCACCACATCGGTCCACCAGCCAAACATCACATAAAGAACGCCGACAAAGCCGATCAACATCATCCACGGCCCGTTGTCGTGGAAGAACATTACCGCCCCGAAAAGCATGATGAACCCTGCCAGCGCGCCCAGCAATGGCCAGACTGAGGGGTTCAGGATGTGGTAGTCGTGATTTTTTTCATGTGCCATCTGTTAGGTCCCTCGTCGAAGGCTGTTAGTTCACGTTATTATCTGTGTCTTCCGCCGTTTCAAGTGCGGCTTGCGCATCTTCTTCCGGTAGGTCGATTTGGTAGAATGTATATCCAAGTGTGATCGTGTGGGTGTGCTTTGCGTCCCGATCCTCCACGATCTCAGGTTCCACAAAGAACGTCACAGGCATTTGCACCCGCTCACCGGGTTGCAGAACCTGTTCTTCAAAGCAGAAGCAGTCGATCTTGGTAAAGAACCCGCCTGCTTCGAAAGGCGTCACGTTGTAGCTTGACGACCCTGCAATAGGCTTGTCCGTCGGGTTATACGCCTCGTAAAAGGCCAAACCCGTCTCTCCGATGCGCACTTCCATTTCGCGCTGCATAGGCTTGAATTCCCAAGGAAAGTCGCGTTCCTGGCTGGCGTCAAAGCGGATGGTGATGGTTTGATCCAGAATCTCATCTGATCCGGTCTCGGCCACATCCGTCGCCCCACCATAGCCTGTCACTCTGCAAAACCAATCGTAGAGTGGCACAGAGGCCCAAGCCAAAGCGCCCATGAAAATCGCCACGCTGACAAGGCGGGTGACTGTTTTGACTTTAGGATCCATCGCCATCAGCTTGCCTCCTCACCTGTGGGCAGAGCAAAATCCTCGTTTGAGACTTTCGCCACCGTCAACCCGAATACCAATGCCACAAAAGCGGCTAGTACCAGGCCCAGTCCCAGATTGCGACTGAACCGGCGTTTGTGCATTTCATGTTGGCGCGACAGAGACATGGGTTACCAGCCTCCCCAGCCGTAAGGCATCAGCATCGCTTCAACGGCAATCGCACCGAAATGCGCAAAGAGATAAATGAGCGAGGCTTTGAAGAATTTGCGTTCTGTCAGGAAACGATCTGCCTCAGCCATGTCCTCATCGCGCCGCCAGATATCAACCGCCCCCTTGAGGAACCGCGCATTCAGGAAAATCGCCACCGCCAGGTACAGCGGCCCACCAATAGAGGTGAAGCCCAGACCAACCGCCAAAATCGCTAGCAACACGGTGTAGACCAGGATGTGAACACGTGTTGCCCGGCGCCCATGTGTGACTGTCAGCATCGGCACTTCCGCGTTGTCATAATCCATCTTGGTGAACAGCGCCAAAGCCCAGAAATGCGGTGGAGTCCACATAAAGATCAGCGAAAACATCAAAATCGACTCAACAGATATGGAGCCCGTTGCTGCCGCCCAGCCAATCATTGGAGGGAAGGCTCCCGCTGCGCCGCCAATGACGATGTTCTGCGGCGTCCAGCGCTTGAGCCACATGGTGTAGATCACCACGTAAAAGAAGATGGTAAAGGCCAGAAGCGCGGCGGCCAGGAAATTCGTCGCCAGGGCCAGCATGACCACCGAAATACCCGCCAACGCCATGCCAAAGGCGAACGCCTCATCCCCGGTGATGCGTCCCGAAGGAATGGGGCGTTTGGCTGTACGTTTCATGACCGCGTCGATATCGGCGTCCCACCACATGTTAAGCGCACCCGAGGCACCACCGCCAACCGCAATAAAGAGTATGGCGGCAAAGCCAACAACTGGATGCACGGCCACAGGGGCCGCAATTAATCCAACCAAAGCCGTGAAAACCACAAGCGTCATGACACGCGGTTTCAACAACGCAAAATAGTCGCCAAAGCCCGCGTCATAGGCTTGGGTTTCCGCGCTGTTGAGGCTTGCGTCACTCATTGTCATCCCCGCCAGTTTACGCGAAATCGCGCATCCTGCACCTGTCTCTTAATCAACCGACGCCACTTGAAGGTGCTTGGGCAATGTCGAAGGATCCCCCGCGTATTCTTCAACCGCACCTTTGAGCCATTCGTCATATGCCGCTTCGCTGACGACTTTGACCGTGATGGGCATGTAGGCGTGGTCTTTGCCGCAAAGCTCGGAACACTGGCCAAAGTAAACGCCTTCTTTTTCGGCATTGAACCAGAGTTGCGCGATCCGGCCTGGAACAGCATCCTGCTTCACACCGAAAGCCGGGATGGTCCATGCATGGATCACATCCGCACCAGTCACTTGCATCACGACGGTCTTGCCAACCGGCACAACAACGGCCGTGTCTGTCGCCAGCAAGAATTCATCCCGCGTGTAGCCCGCCGCTTCCAACTCAGCTACAACATCATCATTCAGAACCTTATCTTCACCGATCATGAAGCTGTCGAACGCAAATTCATGGTCAACATATTCATAGCCCCAATACCACTGATATCCTGTGACTTTGATGTTGATGTCGCCTTCCGGAATTTCTTGCTGCTTGAACAGAACCGGAAGTGAAAAGGCCGCGATAAAGACCAGAATAACAATGGGCACCACAGTCCAGGCAACTTCAATGGGCGAATTATGAGTGAAGCTCGCTGGTTCCGGGTTGGATTTGCGATTGTAGCGCAAAATACAAATGGCCAGCAGCACACAGACGAAAAGTGTGATGGCGGTGATGATGATCAGGATCAGGTTGTCCAGCCACTGAATATCGCGCGCCAACTCCGTCGCAGCTGGTTGAAAGTTCAACCCACCGTCTTCCGGACGGCCGATGATTTCAAGATTGTCCTGTGCCAGTGCAGGAAGCGAAGCGACCGCACCCAGAGAGGCGGCCAGAAAGCTGGTCAATTTGCGCATGTTGCACCCTGATCCGTTGTAACTTTTTGTACTTTTGTTTTCATCCACCGCCAAAGCAGAGGAATCCCGTTGTCTCGGGCCGAGTAAAAACCATATTCTGAACCAGCACACAAGCGACCCCGTTGCGGCAAATCGGCACTTTCCTTGATTTGGGTCAATTTTTTTCACGGAAGTTGTGTTGAGAGGAAAAAAGATGACTGACAAACGCTTTGATCCGTTTGAAACCAAGCTTTCCCGGGAAGATGCAGCCCGGCATCTTCGCACGGCACTTAAAGGAGCCGAAGATGGCGAGCTTTTCTTTGAACGGCGTCGGTCAGAGGCACTTGTATTCGACGATGGGCGGGTGAAAACAGCTTCTTACGATGCGTCCGAAGGATTTGGATTACGCGCTGTGCAAGGCGAAGTCGCAGGGTATGCGCATAGCTCGGACATCTCGGAGCCTGCGCTGGCGCGCGCGGTGGAAACAGCGCGCCTTGCTGTGGGCGATGGCGGCGGCACCATGTCGGATGCCCCTGCCCCAACAAATAAACGTCTTTATACGGATGATGATCCGCTCTCGGGCCAGAGTTTTTCGGTCAAACTTGACGTCTTGCGTGAAATTGACGCTTACGCCCGCTCCCGAGAGCCGCGAGTGGTTCAGGTGTCAGCTTCGATGTCAGCCTCTTTGCAGGAGGTTGTTATTCTACGCGAAGATGGCGCAGAGCTTCGGGACACGCGCCCGATGACCCGACTCAATGTTAGCGTGATTCTTGAAGAGAATGGTCGCCGCAGAATCCGGCAGCGCAGGCGGTGGCGGCCGCGTGATGCTTGATGGTTTGCTAAAGGCCGAGGACTGGATGGCCAAGGCTGATGAGGCTTTGCGCGTCGCAGCGGTCAACCTCAAGGCCGAGGCGGCCCCAGCGGGTGTTATGGATGTGGTGCTTGGCCCAGGCTGGCCCGGCATCTTGCTGCATGAGGCCATAGGGCATGGGCTGGAAGGCGACTTTAATCGTAAAGGCAGCTCCGCCTTTGCCGGGCTGATGGGGGAACGTATCGCCGCCCCAGGTGTGACCGTTTTGGACGATGGCACAATCCCAAACCGGCGCGGCTCGATCACAGTGGATGACGAAGGCACACCGTCGGACAAGAACGTTTTGATCGAAGACGGCGTTCTTGTTGGCTTCATGCAGGACCGTCAGAATGCGCGGCTGATGGGTGTGACCTCTACCGGAAACGGTCGGCGCGAAAGCTATGCGCATATCCCCATGCCGCGTATGACCAACACATATATGCTGGGCGGCGACACGGATCCAGGCGACATCGTGGCGGATCTCAAAGATGGCATTTATGCCGTGGGGTTTGGCGGTGGACAGGTGGACATCACCAATGGCAAGTTTGTCTTTAGCTGCACCGAGGCCTATCGCGTGAAGAACGGAAAGGTGGGTGCGCCGGTCAAAGGCGCGACATTGATCGGCGATGGAGCAACGGCCCTCAAACAAATCCGTGCGCTTGGCAACGATATGGCGCTGGATCCTGGCATGGGGAATTGTGGCAAGGCGGGTCAATGGGTGCCAGTCGGTGTCGGACAGCCAACGGTCATGATTGGTGGTCTGACGGTGGGCGGCTCTGCGGCGTGACGCCGGCGTTTGCGCCTCATTTTGCGACGTTTTCTACAGGATGTCAGGCCAAACCAGTTTCGGTCAGCACACTCTCTCATCGCACCATCTAAGGACCGAACGTACCGTTCACCCAAATAATTAAAGGCGATTCGTGAGGGTCCTCCCCAGAAACAGTGAGTTGTGCCGCAATTCAACTTGGCGCGCTGTACAAAGTCAGTGGTTCAACTTCTAAATTTTTTTAATTTCATTTCAGCGCGTTACAAAGCCTCTCTCTGGCGGCATCCAATACAATCCTGATTTCTTTACCGCTCATTAACCACGCAAATCGTACCTATGGTTTTGCAAGCAGGCGGAGTCACGATGTTCGAGGATACACATCCTTCCACTCACCCCCCACTCCCACCCACCACGGAAGATGATCGGATATCGTGGCTTCGCCTGTTGCGCTCTCGCAGAGTTGGTCCCTCCACTTTCCACCGATTAATGCAAGAGCATGGAAATGCCCAAGTGGCCTTGGAGACGCTGCCTGAAGTGGCACGCAACGCAGGGGTAAACGCATACGTTCCCTGCACCTTGGAAGCCGCGGAAATGGAATATGCAGCCGGGATGCGCGCTGGAGCGAGGCTAATCTGTTGGGGCGAGACAGATTATCCAGTCGCACTCTCGCAGCTCACGGATGCACCACCACTCCTTTGGGCTCTGGGTGAGCCAGGCCTGCTGCAGAAGCGGCGGGTGGCGATTGTCGGCGCGAGAAACGCGTCTTCACTGGGTCTGCGCATGGCGCGCGCCTTGGCCCATGAACTGACTGAGGGCGGATTTGTTGTGGTCTCGGGTTTGGCCCGCGGCGTTGACACCGCTGCCCACAAGGCCGCGCTTGATGGGGGCACCATCGCGGTCATGGCAGGTGGCGTTGACGTTATCTACCCTGCAGAAAACACACATCTAGGTCAGGACATCGCCGCGCGGGGGTTATGCATTTCGGAACAACCCATAGGTCAAACACCCCAAGCACGACATTTTCCCACACGCAATCGCATTATCAGCGGCATAAGCGAAGCAGTGGTCGTGGTGGAAGCAGCCGCAAAATCCGGTTCTCTTATTACCGCACGCACCGCCCTTGATCAGGGACGCGAGGTGCTTGCCGTCCCAGGACACCCGTTTGATGCCCGTGCATCCGGGTGCAACATGCTTATTCGTGACGGAGCGCGACTGGTGCGCTCAGGCACGGATATCGCAGAGGCGCTTCAGGGACAACAGGACCTGGCCCTGAGGAGCCAGACAGAGAACCAAACCGCGCACTCAAATGCTCAACCGCCTCCTCGACCAAACACGGCACGCCAGCAACCAGACGCCTTGCGCCGCCTGATCCTTGATCATCTCAGTCCCTCGCCATTGGCCGAAGATCAACTAATCCGTGACCTGGCAAGCTCTGCGGCACAAATGACACCGGCGCTGACGGATCTTGAAATCAGCGGGCGCATTATACGTCACCCTGGCGGTCTGGTTTCCTTGGCTCACTGATGAGAAGGACCTTGTCGCGTGCGTCTTGTTGCGCGTCAAATCGCCTTGTCGGCTCAAACAAATGGACTGTACGCGACGGCCGCATTGACATTCCAATCGACCACCCCACATGTTGCGCCGCCAAAGGTCGCTTGCGACTCGCCCCCGCATCCAAGGAGTTCTTATGCCAGTTGTCGTTGTTGAATCCCCCGCCAAGGCGAAGACGATCAACAAGTATCTGGGCACTGACTATACCGTGTTGGCCTCTTACGGCCACGTGCGCGATCTACCGGCCAAGAACGGCTCTGTCGACCCAGACGACGGCTTTGCCATGACATGGGAAGTGGGCGCTGACAGCAAAAAACACATCAAGGCAATTGCGGATGCGTTGAAGGATGACAACGCGCTGATCCTGGCGACGGACCCCGACCGCGAAGGCGAAGCGATCAGCTGGCATCTCGAAGAAGCTTTGCGCAAACGCAAAGTCCTTAAGAAAGACACGCCCGTCAGCCGTGTTGTCTTTAATGCCATCACCAAGTCGGCTGTGACCGAAGCAATGGAAAACCCACGCGACGTGGATGCGCCTTTGGTCGAGGCGTATCTGGCGCGCCGTGCGCTCGACTATCTTGTGGGCTTCAATCTCAGCCCTGTGCTCTGGCGCAAACTTCCCGGTGCACGCAGCGCCGGACGCGTGCAATCTGTATGCCTGCGTCTGATCGTTGAGCGCGAGATGGAGATTGAGGCGTTCAAGGCACGAGAGTACTGGAGCGTGAAGGCGATCCTGAACACCCCGCGCGGTCAGGAGTTCGAAGCACGTCTGGTCAGCCTTGCTGGCAACAAGCTTGACAAGTACGACCTTGAGAACGCGACCCAGGCGGAAATGGCCCAGCAGGCTGTTGAGAGCCGTGATCTCAAAGTCATGTCGGTTGAGGCCAAGCCAGCCAACCGCAACCCATCCGCACCCTTCATGACCTCAACCCTGCAACAAGAGGCCAGCCGCAAATTCGGCATGGGCGCGCGGCAGACCATGAGTGCCGCGCAGCGTCTCTATGAGGCGGGTCACATTACATATATGCGAACTGATGGTATCGACATGGCACCCGAGGCCGTGATGGCAGCACGCGATGCGATCAAGGACCGGTATGGTGCGGATTACGTGCCCGAAAGCCCGCGCATGTACAAAAACAAGGCGAAGAACGCGCAAGAAGCGCATGAATGCATTCGCCCTACGGATATGAACCGGGATGCAGCAAGCCTGAAACTCACCGATGCGGATCAGCGCAAGCTTTATGATCTGATCTGGAAACGCACGCTGGCCTGTCAGATGGCTGGCGCGCGTCTAGAGCGCACCATGGTGGAGATTGGCAGCGACGATGGCCAGGTTGGCCTGCGCGCCACGGGTCAGGTTGTTCTCTTTGACGGGTTCATGCGTGTCTATGAAGAAGGGCGCGATGATCAGGTCGTGGATGAGGATGACAAGCGTCTGCCGCAAATGAGCCAGGGCGATGCCACACCCAAGCAGAGCGTCGCACCGGAACAGCATTTCACGCAACCTCCCCCCGTTATACCGAGGCCACATTGGTCAAGCGGATGGAAGAGCTCGGCATTGGACGCCCCTCGACCTATGCCAGCGTTGTCACCACGATTCAGGACCGCGAATATGTCCGTAAGGACAAGAACCGGCTGATCCCAGAAGACAAGGGACGGATCGTGACGATCTTCCTGCTGAACTTCTTCCGCAAATACGTGGGATATGAATTCACCGCCAACCTCGAAGAAGAACTGGATGTCATCAGCGCCGGGAATGCGGACTACAAAGAGGTGCTCGCCACGTTCTGGCGTGATTTCTCGGCGGCCATTTCTGAAACCTCTGAATTGCGCATCACCGAGGTGCTCGACAAGCTGGACGAAGTTCTTGCTCCGCAACTCTATCCGCCACGCGAAGATGGCAAAGATCCGCGCGAATGTCCGCTGTGTGGCGAGGGAAGTCTGCATTTGAAGACATCCCGCACTGGTGGGTTTGTTGGATGCTCGCGGTACCCTGAGTGTCGCTTCACCCGTCCCATCGGCGGCGAAGGGGCCGAAGGCGGCGACCGCGTGCTTGGTGAAGATGCCGGAGATGAGATCAGCCTGCGCTCTGGCCGGTTTGGCCCCTATGTCCAGCGCGGAGAGCCCACCGAAGAGAACAAGAAGCCGCCACGCGCCAGCTTGCCTAAGGGGTGGAGCCAGGATGATATGGATCTCGAAAAGGCATTGATGCTTTTGAGCCTGCCGCGCGAGGTGGGGCCCCACCCCGAGGATGGCGAGATGATCGAAGCGGGGATTGGCCGCTACGGACCGTTTGTGAAACATGGCCGATTGTACGCCAATCTCAAGGAGGCCGATGAGGTCTTTACGATTGGGATGAACCGTGCGGTTGAGGAGCTGGCCAAGAAAGCCGCGAGCCGAGGCAAGGGCCGCGGGGCGGCTGTCGCTCCTTTGAAAGAATTGGGCGAGCATCCTGATGAAGGGGGGCCAGTAAACGTCATGGATGGCCGTTATGGGCCATACGTTAAATGGAACAAGATCAACGCGACATTGCCCAAGGATGTAGAACCTGGGGATGTGACGCTTGAGATGGCTGTGGCTCTCGTTGCGGAAAAAGCCGCCAAGAAGGGCAAAGGCCGCGCGCGCAAGAAAGCGAGCTAGAACGATACGCCACAAAGTATTTCGCGAAAGACTTGAGTCTCAGGTTTTCGCAAAACACCGGACAACGCACAAGATTGTGCACACTCCGACTTTGTTTGACGCCTCAAGTTTGAATAGAGGCTATTTAGTTGGACGCAAGGGTCAGGGCGCAGGCATCCGTCACCAGCTCTGGCTGCGTCTTGCATAGTCCGCGCGCCACTTCGAATGCGGCCAGCACCTTGGGAATGTAGTCTCGTGTTTCCGCGAAAGGCGGCACACCTTTGTGCTTTTTGACCGCATTCTCGCCTGCGTTATACCCCGCGAGAGCCAGCACAGCGTCGCCGTCGAACTCTTTGAGCAACCAATCGAGATACGCCACCCCACCCTTGATATTGTCGGCACTAACAAAACTGTCCGCGACGCCAAAGCGCTCTGCGGTGGCGGGCATCAACTGCATCACACCCTGTGCACCCGCATGGCTCTCTGCCGTAACCTTGCCGCCGGATTCCACTGCGATAACAGCCAGCACAAG
The DNA here is from genome assembly GCF_037023735.1 of Roseovarius sp. S88. Lineage (GTDB taxonomy): Bacteria > Pseudomonadota > Alphaproteobacteria > Rhodobacterales > Rhodobacteraceae > Roseovarius > Roseovarius phycicola. Next base: position 2,851,949 of record NZ_CP146069.1, read on the forward strand.
GGCTGGCGAAACATTCGTGCCAATAGTGGCCTTTAGTATGTTCGCGCCTTCCACCTCAGCGATCTTTTGCACGTGCTGCAACCTTGGGCCTTTCACGGTTGCACCATCTGGTCCCTTGCGAAGCGTATTCAAAGCGGTCCGCAGACGCGCCGTCGCTTCTTCGTCCTGCCCGGGCGGGACCTGTGTCCAGAACCAATCATAGGAGGCCTTGGCCGTTGGCACCGATGGCAACGCAGCGGTTTCACCGCCAGTCTTGCTTCCTTCGGCTTTCGGCTCGGGATTGAGATACGCATGGTACGCATCGGGATCGACTTGAACAGTGATCTTCCGGGTCTGCCCGGGCGCAGGCGCCTTCTCTCTTTTAAATGTAAATGTAGGGTAAGGCTCTGGATCAGCCGAAAATCCAGGGCTTGCGCACATCAAAGATGCGCAAATCGTCGAAACGGCGATGAATCGCATGGTATATCCTGCTCTGCCTCGTTGTGTTTTTTAGCCAGTATGGCACTAATCGCAGGTCCGCGCCAGCATTGTGCAAAATCCGGCAACAACAGAAGTGGCTAAAATCCGCCGAAAAGCAGCGGGAGCCAAAAAAGATTCAACAATATGTATTTTTTTATCTTTTATTTTCAGCACCTTAATAAAACCAATACGAAAAAAGTTTACGAATGCGAAAATGGCTTTAATGCCGCCCAAATCTTGCCGGAATTGGAGAGGTATAACCATCTCATGCCGCAACGGTAGAGCGCTCAAGCAGATTGGGTACGCTGACCAAGAGCGGTTGTAACCTGAGTAAATCTGATCCTTTGGAGGGACCAACCATGATCAAGTTCATCAAAAAATTCCGCAAGGAAGACGAAGGCGCCGTAACAGTTGACTGGGTCGTTCTGACCGCTGCAGTTGTTGGCCTTGGCGTTGCAGGCGTAACCGCCGTTCAAGGTGGTGTTGACGGCCTGGCACAAAACATCAGCACAGGTGTTTCCAGCCAGCAAGTTGGCAACGCAGCTCAAGGTTCGGGCGGCTAAGCCATCCTCTGACCTTTCGAAATGGCCGTGGACTTCCAAGTCTGCGGCCATTTTCTTTTTCTCGTAAACAGTTTGGTTCCCGCGCTTCACAAAATTTCACCTGTGATGCCCTATTTGAGCCAAATTCAGCTGGCCAAAATCACGCATTCATCAAGTGTGTGAGAAAAGCTATGAAAAACTTTATCAAATCTTTCCGGCGTGAAGACGAAGGCGCCGTAACAGTTGACTGGGTCGTTCTGACCGCTGCAGTTGTTGGCCTTGGTGTTGCAGGCGTCGTCGCCGTTCAAGGTGGTGTTGACGGCCTGGCACAAAACATCAGCACAGGTGTTTCCAGCCAGCAAGTTGGCAACGCAGCTCAAGGCTCGGGCGGCTAAGCCATCCTCTGACCTGTCAATTCGGCCGCGGACCTCCAAGTCCGCGGCCATTTTCTTTTCCATCAACAGTTAATTTCCGGGCGTTCACAAAATCTTTCTCGTAGCGCCGCATTTGAGCCACATTCCAAAAGCAAATTCCGTTTAATCATTAAGTGTGTGAGTGAAGCGATGAGAAACTTTTTTAAATCCTTTCGGGACCGCGAAGACGGCGCCGTTACGGTTGACTGGGTTGTTCTGACAGCGGCCATCATCGCTGTCGCCATCGGTGCAATCGACACGGTTGGCGCAGCAACCAACAGCGTGGCAGACAACGTTGCAACCGGCATGACCTCGATTCAGGTTGGGACCGGTGGAGGATCGGGCGGCTAAGCGAAGCCACCACTTTGGCGTTAACGCCATCGATTCAAGTTTTCAGCAAGCCCGGGCCGTCCTGGGCTTTCCTGTTTTTTTACATAAATGCCGTACTTCTATTTCTTGAAACTGCCTCTGGCCTAACATTTTTAGACCACAATGTGGGGGCAAGGAGAGGAAGAAAATAAATGCGTTCGCCATTGACGAACGAGCAGTGATCGAAAGGAAAAGCCATGCGAGTGGTTTTCGGACTTGTACTTATTCTCGGCCTGGGTCTCGCCGGTTTCGCCGTCTACATGGCAAAAAACTACATTCAAGGGTATCAGGCTCAACTGGAGCAGGAACGCGCGAACCGCGCGCCGACATTTGACACCGTGGAAGTTTACGTTGCCAAACAGAAACTGGAATACGGTCAACGCCTGATGAAGGACAATGTACAACTTGTTTCTTACCCTGCCAGCGCGCTGCCTGAGGGAACATTTACGACCATGGAGGCGCTTTTCCCCGAGGGAGAAGATGAACCACGCACCGTACTAAGGTCGATTGAGCCGAAAGAGGCGTTGCTGAAGGTGAAGTTGACAGGCCCTGGCGAAGATGCGGGGATCACGTCTCAACTCGAAAAAGGTATGCGCGCCTTCGCAATCAAGGTGGACGTGTCTAGCGGTGTATCCGGCTTCTTGCGCCCAGGTGACCGCGTCGATGTCTACTGGACAGGCCGCGCACCCGGATCACGGGCAAGTTTCACGCAGCTGATTGAAACTGGCGTTCGCATCGTGGCGGTTGACCAGGTCGCCAATGTGGACCGGACCGAAGCGATCATCGCGCGCACAGTAACAGTGTCGATCAAACCGCAGCAGGTCGCCGCCCTGGCGCAGGCGCAATCTTCTGGCCGTTTGTCTCTGTCTCTTGTCGGAGCGGAAGACGACTCCACGGCCGATGCAATCCAGGTTGACCAACGCAGCCTGTTGGGCATCGTTGAAGCGGCGCCTCGTGTCGAAGCACCAGCCGAAGAGATCTGCACCATCAAAACGCGCCGTGGCGGTGAAGTGATCACGACACCGATCCCATGCGCGACAAACTGATCGGTTCGCTTTAAACGCGAACGCGGAACATAAACCACAACATCTTGTGTGAAAGAGGCGCTCAGACCACTGGGCGCCTCTTTTCCATGTGCTGACTGTCCCCCGAAAACCACGGTAGCTGCGAAATAAAAACCGTTGATTCTTGCAATAAATTCCGAATTGCCGCACTGTCCGATCATACGCGGGCAACAAGACCCGTTTCCAGAGGCGTGATCGAAAGGGCAGGTCACATGAAATATCTACGCTTATTGCAAGCGGCCCTCTTGGGCTGTGCTGTGGTGTTTGCCATGGTGCCAGGAGTTGCCGTTTCTGAAACAGTTACGGTTGTGCGTAAAGGCACCAACCAAAACCTCAAAATCGATATGAACCGCGCTGTGGTTGTCGAAAGCGAGGTCCCCTTCGCGGAACTGAGCATCGCCAACCCGGCGATCGCTGACTTTTCCACATTGTCAGATCGGACGGTTTATCTTCTGGGTAAGACTCCAGGCCGGACAACCCTGACATTGTTGGACGCAACCGGCCGCTTGATCACGAATGTCGAGGTTCATGTGAGCCCCGACGTCGCGGAGTTCAAAGAGCGGTTGCAGCAAATCCTTCCTGGCGAACGCATCGAAGTGCGCACAGCCAATGATGGCATTGTTCTGTCTGGTGTTGTGTCCAGCACAGCGCGCATGGATCGTGCACTCTCACTGGCGCAACGCTACGCACCGGATCGGGTATCAAACCTGATGTCCGTGGCTGGCAGCCAGCAGGTTATGCTGAAAGTGCGCTTTGCAGAGATGCAGCGTTCTATTTCTAAAGGCCTAAACGGATCGGTGCTACTTGGGAACAGTGACTTTTCTGCAGCAACAGGAACGTTCCTTCTCCCAGAGAATGCGGGGCTTGCCCCTGGAGATCCGCTTACTCTCGCTGAGGGCAGCTTAGGTGGTCTCGGTATTGGCTTCGATATCGGATCAGTCGCATTCGACGTCCTTCTTGAAGCACTTGAAAACAAAGGACTTGTTCGCACACTTGCGGAACCCAACCTGACAACCTTGTCTGGTCAAGAAGCATATTTCTTGGCAGGTGGCGAGATTCCTATTCCGGTACAGGATGAAGATGGCGTGACCATTGAGTTTCGTCCCTTTGGTGTCGAGCTGAACTTTACGCCGCGGGTGGTCGACGAGGGGCTTATAAACCTCGAACTGGCGACAGCCGTTTCTTCCCTCGATCCGACCAACGGGATCTTGGCAGCAGGCTTTGACATCGACGCCTTCTCTCGTCGCGAAGCGAGCACAACAGTTGTCATGCGCGACGGTGAAAGCTTTGCGATCGCCGGTCTACTCCAAGACGATTTTAGCGACTCAAATGCGCAAATACCTTGGTTGGGCGATATTCCAGTCCTGGGCACTCTTTTCCGCAGCACGAGTTATCAGCGAAATCAATCCGAGTTGGTGATCATTATTTCCGCGCATCTCGTCTCTCCGACCAAGGGTGACGCGTTTATCTTGCCAACTGATCGCGTGAAACTTCCGACCGAAAAGGATCTCTTCCTGAATGGTCGCGTTGCGATCAACCCGGGCGAACGGAACAGTGGCGCAGGCGAAGTGGCGCAGCAGGACTTTAACGGGTCCTACGGATACGTGATGGATTAAGGAGGGCAGCACTATGAAATATCTTCTTCTCGCTGCATCGGTACTGGCTTTGACGGCATGTTCCAAACAAGGCCAAGTCTATCGGTCCTATTTTGGTGAAGCCGGCAACCTGATCAATGGTGGTGACTTTGGTAACTCAACCGCGCACAATGCGGCTGTGAACCAGGGCAATCGCAACTTTGTCATCGACTTGACGAACAAGTTTGCAAGCGACGTGCCCAGCACGGTAACATTTGCCTTTGACTCGGCCCGTCTGGATGCCAATGCCCAGCAAGTTCTGCGCAAGCAGGCAACCTGGATCAGGCAGTTCCCAGAAGTCCGGTTCCGCGTCTATGGGCACACCGACCTTGTTGGCTCACCTGGTTACAACAAAAACCTGGGCCAACGTCGCGCCAACGCCGCTGTAAACTTCTTGGTGTCTCAGGGCATCAGCCGCAGTCGGCTTGAGGCCGTTGCCTCATTTGGCGAAACCCAGCCACTGGTTGTGACGCAAGGCCGCGAGCGCAAAAACCGCCGCACCGTCACCGAGGTGTCCGGGTTTGTCGAGTCGCATCCAGCCGTCATCGATGGCAAATATGCCCAGGTTATTCAGCGTGAATACCTGATCAGCGGCAAACCCGCATCGGATCTGATCCTTGTCACAGAGGGCGCAACCCTCACAGGTGATGGCGAATAATTAGGGAATTCTCCCTGTCCGGCGCAAGCCGGGCCACCTGAAACCCGCCTCTCCGGCGGGTTTTTTTGTCGCTTTATACCGCACAATTACGGTTTTTTGGCCTAAATGTCGCCCAGATTATTTGACAGTTTCACCCTGTCCGGAGTGCGGGGTGTCTCTACAAATTCACACTTCCGGTCAGAATAACAATGGTTTCGGCGGACCATACGCCGCGGCAAAGTTACGGGACCGAACTGAGATGAGTAGTGCGCAGACAAAAACCGAATCCAACCCGATCACGGCGTGTACAATTAGCCGGGACGTGCAGGAATTCGATCTTCTCATAGAAGATATGGAAGCGATTTTGGGCGAAAGCTGGGGGGATCTTGGATTTTCCGAGGCGCTAGCCTTTTTCAATCAACCCGATGCCGAAGCGCTCGAATTCGTGGCGCTTGCCATTGACGAAAGCGACGAAGACGACATGAGTGTGCTGAGCGAAATCATTTCGCTGGCCAGCGCACGAGGCATCAAGGTCATCCTCATCGCTGAAGATGTCAGCCCCGCTTCACTGCACCACTTGTTGCGTCAGGGCGCGGACGAATTTGTCCCCTACCCTCTTCCCGAGAACGAATTGGAAGCCGCAATTGAACGGTTGCGCCATCGCAAGCAAGTCGCCGCGAACATGGCAAATGCAGTCTTTGCCGGAGACAATGCGCCCGCTGATGGAGTCGTGCTCGCCACGCAAGCTTTGGCGGGTGGTGCAGGCGGCACCACATTGGCGGTCAACCTGGCCTGGGAACTGGCGAACGTTGAAAAGGAAAACGGACCGCGTGTATGTCTGATTGATTTGGGTTTGCAAACCGGTTCGGTCGCCACCTATCTCGACTTACCCCGCCGCGACGTCGTCTATGAAATGTGGACAGATACTGAATCCATGGACGAAGACATGTTCAAACAGGCGCTTGTCTCGTTTGAAGAAAAGCTTTGGGTTTTGACCGCTCCGGCGGACATTCTGCCACTTGACATGATCACACCCGAAGACGTGCAGAAGATCATAGACTTCGCGCGCGCAAAGTTTGATTACGTCATCATTGATATGCCAAGCACACTGGTGCTTTGGACTGAGACAGTTCTCAATGCCGCGCAGATTTACTTTACCACACTTGAGCTAGATATGCGGTCTGCGCAAAACGCGCTGCGTCTCAAGCGGGCGTTGAAATCCGAAGAGCTGCCCATTGAAAAACTGCGGTTCTGCCTGAACCGCGCCCCCAAATTCACCGATCTGAGTGGCAAGAGCCGTATCAAGCGGATGGCTGAAGGGTTGGAAATCAGTATCGAAGTGCATTTGCCAGAAGGCGGCAAGCAAGTGATGCAAGCAGGCGACCACGGTCAGCCACTTGCCATAGCCGCAGCCAAAAATCCGCTGCGCAAGGAAATCGCAAAGCTTGCACACTCATTGCACGAGATCGGCAAAACCGATGCCGAAGAAGCCGCGTAAAAGGACCAACTTAAATGTTTTCGCGTTACAAAAAACCAGATGATCCGGCCAACGCGGCCAAGGCCAAAACAGCCGAACCTGCGGACAAGCCAAAAACCGTTCCAGTCAACGAAGCGCCGAAATCCTCGTCGCTTCGCAAACCTTTGCCGAAAGCGCAAGTGCAAGACGCGCCGCAGGACAAAGAACGCAAACGCAAAGAGCGTCTGGGCGAAATCAAAATCGAACTGCATCGTTCGCTTTTGGACAACCTCAATCTTGGGGCTTTGGAAGGGGCAAGCGAGGCCGATCTTCGATCAGAGATCAGCTCAATCGCGGGCGAAGCCCTGGAAGAGCGCAATATCGTTCTGAACCGCGAAGACCGCACAACGCTGACCCAGGAACTCTATGACGAAGTGCGCGGCCTGGGGCCGCTTGAACCGCTTTTGAAGGACGAAACGGTCAACGATATTCTGGTGAACGGTCCGCATCAGGTGTTCGTGGAACGCGCCGGTAAGCTGGAGTTGACCGATACGACCTTTAAAGATGAAAAGCACTTGCTGCGCATCATCGACAAAATCGTGTCCGCCGTTGGTCGCCGCGTCGACGAATCAAACCCTTATGTGGACGCCCGTTTGCAGGATGGCTCGCGTTTCAACGCCATGGTGCCGCCGATTGCGGTGGATGGATCTCTCGTCTCCATTCGGAAATTCAAAAAGGACAAGCTCGGGATTGATGACCTGGTCAACTTTGGTGCCTTTTCTGAGGAAATGGCAGCCTACCTGCAGGCGGCTGTGGCAACCCGCCTCAATGTGATTGTCTCGGGCGGTACCGGTTCGGGTAAGACAACCACGCTCAATGCCTTAAGCTCATTCATCGACAACGCCGAACGCATCCTGACCATTGAGGATACGGCGGAACTTCAACTGCAACAGACCCATGTAGGCCGGATGGAAAGCCGCCCGCCCAACGTGGAAGGCAAAGGTGAGGTTTCTCCCCGCGACTGTCTGAAAAACGCTCTTCGGATGCGCCCCGACCGCATCATCGTGGGTGAAACCCGGGGCGAGGAAGTGATCGACATGTTGCAGGCCATGAACACCGGCCACGACGGCTCGATGACCACGATCCACGCCAACAACCCACGCGACGGCATCAGCCGTCTTGAAAACATGGTCGCAATGGCCGGGATCGAAATGCCACTCAAAGCGGTACGGTCTCAGATCGCCTCGGCTGTGAACCTTCTCGTGCAAGCCAGCCGTCTTCAGGACGGTTCGCGCCGGATGACCTCAATCACAGAGATTACCGGTATGGAAGGCGACGTGATTTCCATGCAAGAAATCTTCCGCTTTCAGCGCGTCGGCCTGACAGCAGATAACAAAATCATGGGCCATTTCACCGGAACTGGTGTGCGCTCCAACTTTTCCGAACGGTTCCGCTTGTGGGGGTATGACCTCCCACCAAGCATTTATGAACCCATCGCTGCGGAGTAACGGGCATGACTATCAGTGCAGAACCAATTATCTATGGTCTGATCTTTATCGGTGTTCTGGTTCTCGTAGAGGGCCTTTACCTGACGGTGTTCGGTCGATCGATCAGCCTCAACAACCGCGTCAACCGACGCCTGGAGATGCTCGACAAAAGCGGCAACCGCGAAGAGGTCATGGAAAAGCTGCGCAAGGAGATGGAACAGCATCTCAAGGCGCGCAAAATTCCGCTTTATTCGATCCTGTCGAACAAAGCACAAAAGGCCGCTATAGCCTTTACCCCAAAACAGCTTGTTTTCCTGATGATCGGGCTGAGCTTTCTGGCATTTGTTGGCCTGTCCATCGGCACGGCGACGCCGTTTGCTGTTCGCATCGTCGTCTCCGCCGCTATGGGCGTCGGTGGCGTGTTCACTTGGATCAACATGAAGGCCAATAAACGCATGGCCTTGCTGGAAGAACAATTGCCTGACGCGATTGAACTCATGGTCCGAAGCCTGCGTGTGGGTCATCCGTTTTCGGCCGCCATTGCGATTGTTGCTGACGAAGTGTCTGACCCTCTGGCCACAGAGTTTGGCGTAATCGCCGACGAAGCAGCCTATGGTCGTGAGATGGGCGAAGCTCTCAAGGACATGGCAGAACGGATTGATATGCAGGATTTGCGCTTTCTGGCTGTGGCAGTGACTATCCAACAGCAATCAGGTGGTAACCTCGCTGAGATCCTTGACGGTCTGGCAAAGGTGATCCGGGCTCGGTTCCGTCTGTTCCGCCGCGTAAAGGCCATCACCGCCGAGGCCAAATGGTCTGGCAAATTCCTTTCAGGTTTCCCCATTATGGCTCTTATCGGGATCCAGCTCATTAAGCCGGACTACTACGATGAGGCGATGGAGCATCCTTACTTCATACCAGCATGTCTGCTTGTGGGCGCATTTCTGATCGCAAACCTGTTTGTGATGCGCGCACTTGTGAACATCAAAGTGTAAGTCCCAGGGGGAGACAAGATTATGCAAGCTTTGATGGAAACCATGACCAATGCACTCGGTCCGTTTGGGCCCTTGATCGCAGTTGGCGTTCTTGGCTTTATCCTTATCCTGATTGCCGTCCAGATTTTGGTGCGCAGAATCCAAGGATCCTCTGGAAAAGATCAAGAGGGCTTCGCGCTCTGGCGTTGATACGGAGGCGGAACAAAAGCGTCTGCGGTCTGGCAAGCGCAATGACAAGTTGGACAAATACGCCAACTTCCTCGAACCCAAAGACGAAAAATCGCTGAGCCAAATTCGCCTGACTCTGTTACAGGCCGGGTATCGTGACCGCGACGCGATCCGGTACTACCATTTCGCACAATTTGCATTTGGTATCGGTTTCTTGGTTCTCGGTGTGCTCTACTTTGTGGTGTTCGTTGCCGGCAATGAAGGTACAACAACGCAGCAGACCATTCTCTATATTCTGGGCCCAGGAGCCGCAGGGTACCTGTTTCCTAAATACTGGGTGACAAAACGTCTGCAACAGCGCCAACAGGAAATCACCGACGGCTTTCCCGACAGTCTGGATATGATGTTGACATGCGTTGAAGCAGGTCAGTCTTTGGACCAGTCGATCATTCGTGTCGCAAATGAAATTCGGGTGTCTTATCCGGCTCTGGCGGACGAGTACGAAATGGTCGCACACCAAATCAAGGCGGGTCGAGACAAACCTTCAGTTCTCAATGAAATGGCTGAGCGTTGTGGCGTAATGGACATCTCAAGCTTTGTGACGGTTCTGGTTCAATCGCAAAGCTTTGGTACCTCTGTGGCGGACGCGCTTAGGGTTTATGCGGCGGAGATGCGTGACAAACGTGTCATGCGCGCTGAAGAAAAAGCAAACAAATTGCCAACGAAGATGACTTTGGCCACGATGATGCTTACAGTGCCTCCATTGCTAATCATTCTGGTTGGCCCTTCGGTGCTCGGGATCATGGAACTCTTCTCGATGAGCGTGGGCGGCCAATAAAAAGACGAGGCTAAATGGCACGAGCAGGTGCTTGGCTTTTGATATCACTTGCTCTGGCTGCCGGGTGCAGCCAGAGTATTTTGCGTGACAAGGACAATCCCTTTGCACCTGGTGTGGCGCGAAATGAAGAAGCGGTCGACGGAATTGTTGTAGGCAACCGTCTTTTGGATGCCGGTCAGTACGAACTGGCCATCGACGCCTTCAACCGCGCGGCCGTCAACGAAGGTCTGAGCGCCGATGTCCTGTCTGGCCTGGGCGCTGCTAATCTGGGGCTGGGACGACTTGGCACAGCAGAAAAACTCTTGCGAGATGCGCTTGATAAGGACGAAAGAAGTCCCGAAATCTGGAACAATTTGGGCGTATTGTTACTTGAAAAGGGCGAAAACGCCGAAGCGGTACAGCATTTCAAACGCGCATTCGCCCTCGATAATGGCGAAAGTGACGCAATTCGCGACAATTTGCGCTTAGTTCTCGCAAAACAAGAAGATCCGTTTTATAGTTCTGACCAAGAACAAGAAAAACAAGACTATAAACTGGTGCGGCGCGGAGGCAGCGACTATCTGATCCGCGAGACATCAGAATGAGGCGAAGGCAGTAAAAGGACGCAAAAAATGCGCCATCCCATCCTGGTAGGCATCTGTGTAGCAGGTGCTTTTGTACTATCCGCGTGTGATCAACAGTCTGATACTGACGTCGAACGCGCGCTTTCTGATATCAATGTTGTAGATGAGAGCAACCTCAACGAGGTGATGCTGAACGTGGCTGACCCCAATGAGGGCGTGACCTACTTTCAGCGCACGCTTGCAAACAATCCCGACCGGATCGACATCCAACGTGGTTTGGCAAAATCGCTGGTTCGGGCCAAGCGTAACACCGAAGCTGTCGCGGCGTGGAAGCGCGTGAGCGAACACAAGGACGCCACCAACGATGACCAGGTGGATTTCGCCGATGCGCTTATTCGCAGCAACGACTGGGAGCGCGCCGACCAGGTGCTTGACTCGGTGCCACCCACATTTGAAACCTTCAAACGCTACCGTCTTGAAGCAATGATCGCAGACAGCAATCAGGACTGGAAAAAGGCGGATAGCTTTTACGAGATTGCCGTTGGTCTGACAACGAAACCAGCCAGTGTTATGAACAACTGGGGCTATTCCAAATTGACCCGTGGAGACTATGAGGGCGCAGAGCGCCTCTTTGCGGATGCCATCAAGCAGGACAATTCGCTTTTTACCGCGAAAAACAACCTGATCCTGGCGCGGGGCGCACAGAAGAAATATGCGCTTCCAGTGTTGCAAACATCCCAAGTCGAGCGTGCGCAGCTGCTCTACACTTTGGGCTTGTCAGCCATCAAGCAAGGCGACACCAACATCGGGCGCGGCTTGATGCGTGATGCCATCGACACCCATCCGCAGCATTTCGAAGCCGCTGTGCGCAGCTTGCGCGCACTGGAAGACGAAACAAGCTGACACGAGAAAGACGAGACAGCTTTGATGCAGATCGACGCGGTTCAGGCCACTCTTTTCGCGCTCTTTGCCGTGCCGCTCTGCATCCTGACATTCTATGTCGACATGAAATACAAGCGGATCACCAACTTGACCGTGTGGGCCGTTTTCCTTGTCTTTGTTATTATTGGCTTTTTCACGCTTCCCTTTACCGACTTTCTTTGGCGTTTCGCGCATTATGCGGTCGCCTTCGTCTATGGGTTCGTGCTCTGGATGGCGCGGCAAATGGGCGCTGGCGACGTCAAGTTCATGGCCGCCGCCGCACCCTATGTGCATCCCGGTGATATCGTCACAGTGCTGTTCATCCTCGCAGCCGCGTGTTTCGGCTCTGCCTTGGCGGTTCTCGGGGTTTACAAATCTCCTCTGACCAAGCTTGCGCCTGACTGGGCCAGCTGGGCTGCGAAAAACCCCAAGAACACAGACTCCGTCGGCAAGGGTCAAAAATTCACGATACCCTTCGGAACGGCACTTGGTTTGACCTTGGCCTGTTACCTGGTCGTGGGGGCGATCTGGGGTCAATAGAACCGTTAGGCGCTTGCCCCAGCCCTGCCCGGGCATCACCATAATTTCAGCAAGTTTGGATGGCACAGTGTGCCTATGCTTCGCCCCTTTTGCGGGCTTTTTTGTGGTGCAGGTAAGAGACAGGCCAAACCGATGAACATGCAAACGACAACCGGCGTTCAGCCTCCTCCCCCACCGGTCGGACTGAAAGATATGCAGCTCCCGATCGTGATGATGCGGGATATTCTGATCAAAACGATGTTCCGCAAGAACGTGGACACCGCCACAGAAGTGGCCGAAAACATTTGTTTGCCCCGTGCCGTAACGCAGGAATTGATCGACATGGCCCGCGAGCAACGTTTGCTTGAGGCAACCGGTACGCTGAATGCCAACTCGGGAAACGAAATGGGATACCAGTTGACCGATGCCGGCAAGGCCCGCGCGCTGGACGCACTTGCGCAGTCAGAGTACTTCGGCGCGATGCCCGTACCACTCTCGGTTTACCGCGAACAGGTGAAACGCCAGTCAATCCGCGACATTCAGATTTCACGCGACGAGTTGACCGGTGCTATGGGGCATCTCGTCCTTCCCAATGACCTACTGGATCAGCTTGGGCCCGCGGTATCGGCCGGTCGCTCGGTTCTGATGTACGGCCCTCCGGGCAACGGTAAATCTTCGATTTCAAACGGTATTCGCGATGCGATGGGCGACAAGATCTACATTCCCCGCGCCATCGAGTACTCCGGTCAGGTGATCACGGTCTATGACCCGATTGTTCACTCTTCGGCAGAGGTCGAAGTTGACGATCCAAACTCATTGCGCCGGTCGCGTTCTTTCGACACGCGCTACGTGCGCTGCGAACGACCCACAGTGATCACCGGTGGTGAGCTCTCACTCAGCATGCTGGACCTTGTCTATAACCCTACTGCGCGCACTTATCAGGCACCTTTGCAGCTCAAGTCGAGCGGCGGCATCTTCATCGTGGACGACCTTGGCCGTCAGCAAGAACCGCCACAGGCGCTTGTGAACCGCTGGATTGTTCCACTTGAAGAATCCAAAGACATTCTCGCCTTGCAATCGGGTGAGAAATTTGAGGTGCCATTTGACACCTTGGTGATCTTCTCGACCAACTTCCACCCCAACGAAATCTTTGACCAAGCGGCCCTGCGCCGGATCTTCTTTAAGATCAAGATCGACGGGCCGAGCCAGCAAGATTTCCTCAAGATCTTTGCCATGGTCGCCAAGAAGCGCAAAATGCCGCTGGACGAAGAGGCTTTGTTGCACTTGCTCAAGGTGAAATACCCGACGATCAACAATATCTATTCGAACTATCAACCGATCTTCCTGATCGACCAAATGATCTCGATCTGCGAATTCGAAGGTCTGGAATACCAGATGAGCCCAGAATTGGTGGATCGCGCCTGGGCCAACATGTTCGTGAAAGAAGAAAAGATCGTAAAGTAATCCATCGCACCCTGGCCTGCCCTAGGGTAGCGAATGTCAAAAGCTCCGGATTTTTCCGGGGCTTTTTTCATATCAGGTCGGGGTGGTCCCCTTCGGCGGTTTGACCTAACTCTGGGACATGACCGCCCTGCCCCCTGCCTTTGAGACTTGGTTTGCCAAACGCGGCTGGCACATCCATCCGCATCAGCAGGACATGCTGAGCCGCGCAGATCACGCCGCGCTCTTGCTCATTGCGCCCACAGGGGGTGGGAAAACTCTGGCCGGGTTTCTGCCGACCTTGGTCGATCTGGCTTCAAACCCTCACGAGGGGCTGCACACGCTTTACATTTCACCGTTGAAAGCCCTGGCCGCCGATATCCGGCGCAACCTCACCACACCAGTCGAAGAGATGGGCCTGCCCATACGGATTGAGGACCGCACGGGTGACACCTCCTCCGCGCGTAAGAAACGACAACGGGCCGATCCGCCTCATATCCTTCTAACAACGCCAGAAAGCCTTGCATTACTCACATCTTATGAGGATGCACCACGCATCTTTGCAGGATTGAAACGTGTGGTTGTGGACGAAATACATGCCCTTGCAGAGTCCAAGCGCGGCGATCAGCTGATGCTTGCGCTGAGCCGAGTGCAAGCCATGTGTCCTGATCTTAAGCGCGTGGGCCTTTCAGCCACGGTGGAAGACCCCAAAGCCATCGCTCACCTTTTGGCACGACATCCTGACCCGTGCGAAATTCTCCTGGCAGATCCCGGTCCAGAGCCACAAATCGCGATGCTCAATACTGACGCACCACCTCCCTGGGCTGGGGGTGGTGCGGTCTATGCCATTCCGGCCGTAATGGAGGAAATCAAACGCCACAAGATCACGCTCATCTTTCACAACACGCGTGCGCAGGCGGAAATTTTCTTTCATAATCTATGGCTTGCCAATGAAGAGGCCTTGCCCATCGGCATACATCACGGCTCGCTCGACCGGATACAAAGAGAGCGCGTCGAAGCCGCGATGCAGCGTGGAGAGTTGCGCGCAGTGGTCTGCACCGGAAGTCTGGATCTCGGTATCGATTGGGGCGATGTGGACCTTGTGATCCAAGTTGGCGCGCCTAAGAATGTCAAACGGCTTGTGCAACGCATCGGCCGCGCAAATCACCGCTACAACGCACCGTCCAAGGCGCTTTTGGTGCCCGCCAACCGCTTTGAAGTCATCGAATGCCATGCCGCGTTGGAGGCCGCACGGGACCATGATCTGGATGGTGAACCACGTGGCCCCGGACCAAGAGATGTTCTATGCCAACATATCCTGATCCGCGCCTGTTCGGGCCCCTTTGACACGGATGTGCTCTTTGCTGAGGTCAAAAGCACCGGGTCATACGCGGATTTGACCCGCTCGGAATTTGACGATTGCCTCGATTTCTGTGCCGCGGGTGGTTATGCGTTACGTGCTTACGATCAGTGGCAACGCCTGCTGGAACGCGACGGTCTGTGGCAACTGCGTGATCCACGTGCAGCACGGCTCATCCGCATGAACATCGGCACGATCCAGGACAGTGACCTTCTCAAAGTTCGCATGAAGCGCACGCGGGGCGGCAAACCCCTGGGTGAGATCGAAGAAGGGTTTGCCGCCTCGCTCACACCCGGCGATACTTTCCTCATTGGAGGGCAAATCGTGAAGTACGAAGGCCTACGCGACATGACTGTTGAGGTCAGCCGGGACGCTGCGCGAAAGCCCAAGATTGCTGTCTTCTCTGGCACCAAGTTTGCCACCTCAACCCAGCTGAGCCAGCGAATTCTGCGACTTCTGGCACGCGATGATCATTCTGCCTTACCTGTTCACACCGCGGATTGGATCGCTCTTCAAGCGGGTGTATCTCGCCTGCCCGAGGCTGGGCGTCTTTTGATCGAAAGCTTCCCACATGATGGCCGTGAACATGTGTGCATCTACGGTTTTGCCGGGCGCAACGCGCAGCAGACACTTGGCCTGCTCATCACGAAGCGGATGGAAGACATGGGACTGGCCCCAATGGGATTTGTATCAACGGACTACGCCACTCTGATTTGGGGGTTGAACCCACTGCAAGACGCGACGGGACTCTTTAACCGTGATGCGTTGCGGAAGGGATTGGATCGGTGGTTGGCCGGCAACGCGTTGATGAAACGTACCTTCCGCGCCTCTGCCACCATTGCGGGCCTAATACAGCGCAACTTGCCACAGCTGCGTAAATCGGGACGACAGGCGACATTTTCTTCCGATATCCTCTATGACACGCTGGCAAAATATGACCCCAATCACCTTCTGCTCGACATCACCCGGCAAGAGGCCATGCGCGGATTGATTGATTTTGGGCGGATCGACGACATGCTTGACCGAATTGACGATCGCATTGATCTATTGCGCCTTAGTCGCGTCACGCCCTTTGCGGCACCTCTGTTTTTAGAAGCCGGACGCACGCCGGTCGAAGGGGTCGCGCAAGAGCGCCTTTTGGAAGAAGAAACCGAACGATTGATGCAAGCTGCAGGGTTGATGAACTAAAGCGGTTTGCAATCATCCGGGAGGCAGGTTTATCGCGCAACGCTTTAGCGCTTGCAAAATACACGGGCGCAAGCCACAAGAACAGAGCATGAACGGTTACGATTTTACTCTCGCGGGCGCGCAACTCACCGCGCTTGGGTCCGGTGCGCTCTATTGGCGCGATCAAAACCTTCTATGCGTCTCGGACATGCATCTGGGCAAGGCCGAGCGCCGCGCACGACTGGGCGATGCCATCTTGCCACCCTATGAAACCCACGACACTTTGTCTCGCCTGCAATCCGACCTCGACACCACCGGGGCGACGACCGTCATTTGCCTAGGCGACAGCTTCGATGATGCCCAGGCGGCCTTGTCGCTTCGTGAGGCTGAAAAACTCTGGATCGCACGTCTGCAAGCCGGACGCCGGTGGGTCTGGATTGAAGGCAATCATGATCCGGGTCCGATGGACCTTGGTGGTGCCCATCTTTCCGAACTTCCTCTCCCGCCCCTCGTATTCCGCCACATTGCGCGACCTGGGCACAGTGGCGAAATTTCAGGGCATTATCACCCGAAGGTCACGTTGCCCGTGCGGGGCCGCACGATCACGCGACCAGCGTTTTTGATCGATATTGACAAGGTGATTATGCCAGCCTTTGGCACATTTACGGGCGGATTGCGAAGCCATGATGCAGCACTGTGTGATCTAATGCGTAGCGAAACAATTGCTGTGCTGACCGGCACCACACCACGCGCAGCGCCTATGCCGCGTGGCTGACGCGTTTTACCTTTAATCCAAAACATCCGCGAAAGGCGCTCCGCTTTGAACTTTACAAGATCTGCGCGTTTTCCAAACCAGGTTTGTACTTCCGGCTGACCGGCACCACATCGCCATTGGACAAAACGATACTGATCTTATGGCTGCTCTCGCGGTCTACCTGGACAATCGCATCCCGCGCAACCCAATGTGAGCGGTGTGTGCAATATCCCTCTACCTCGTCCATCTCGCTGATCGCATCGGTTAGACGCAACCGAAGCGTTTCTGAACCGTGCGACGTGGCGATCTCCACATGATGGTCCTGACCTGAAATCCGAATGATCTTGCCTCTGATCTCCGGGCTCAGCCGGGTCACAAGGCGAGGTTCTTTTTCTACTTCGTCATCAAAAAATGGATAGGTGCACTCCTCGGCGCGAACGACCACACGACGAGACACATAAGCGGCAAAAGCAACTGCAAAGGTGTACAATACGACATTGGGAAACTCTGGGGGCATGCCACCCAAAAGGCCTTCAACGCAACGCCCGACAAGAATCAATACAGGCGTGAAAACCACTGTCACAACGATACTGGCCGCCAAATCAAAGAGTGCGGGCCGCTCCTGACCAATCATGACAAGAACCACACCGCGCACGACATATCCACAGAGCAATGCCAGCGAAACGACCGAAACCCAGTATAGCGTTCGCGCCGAGAATTCCATACCGTCATATGTCCCAAATGGCCCTGCCAGGACGGTTAAAACAACTGTAAACAACCAAACAATACCCGTGACCGGAGACATCATCATCCGAAGATTCTCGGTCACACTGAGTTTAATGTTACCTGTAGACACCATTCGTCTCGCCACACACTCGCTCGAATTTCTACAATCAGTCGTTCACACGAACCACTGACAAGATTACCCTAAAGTTGCACCAAAACCGTAGGAATAATTTATGGGAAACATCCCCACTTTGTCCCCTTATGTGACTGAAAAGATAAATAAGAGTTTCTCCGCGCAATCGATGATGGCAACACTTGGGGCCAAACTGACTCGTATCGAAAACGGTCATGTAGACATCGAAGCTCCTATCTTGGCGGGCAGCTTACAACAGCAGGGCTATGCCCATGCGGGGCTGACCTTTGCGATCGGAGATAGCGCAACAGGGTACTCTGCCCTTAGTCTTTTGCCAGAAACTCACGAAGTTTTGACAACCGAGATGAAGATCAACCTGCTCGCTCCGGGCAAGGGCGAGCGGCTTGTGGCCCGCGGCCGGGTGATCCGGCCAGGGCGTCGTTTGATGGTGGTGCAATCGGATGTCTTTGCCATCCAAGACGGCAAAGAGAGCCACATCGCATTGCTCACCGGGACGATGATCCCGGTCGATTTATCGAAGACCTAAGCAGTTAAACCTTCAGGCTCGGAAAGCCCATTGGCCCGGCAACACGCCGTGACTGTGTTGGCCAACAGACAAGCAATGGTCATAGGCCCAACACCGCCCGGCACGGGCGTGATCGCCCCGGCTCGTTCGGACGCGCTGGCAAAGTCCACATCTCCCACAAGCTTGTTCTTACCGTCGCGCTCAATCCGGTTGATGCCTACGTCAATGACGGTGGCCCCTTCCTTGATCCAGTCGCCGGGGACCATTTCAGGGCGGCCCACAGCAGCCACCACAATGTCGGCGCGGCGAACAACATCTGGAAGGTCCTTCGTCCGGCTATGCGCAATCGTCACGGTGCAGCTATCGCCGAGCAAGAGTTGCGCCATGGGTTTGCCCACAATGTTAGAGCGGCCCACAACCACAGCATCCAGACCGCTAAGTGACCCGTGATGGTCGCGCAGCATCATCAGACAGCCCAAAGGCGTACAGGGCACCATGGATTTTTGACCGGTGCCCAACAGGCCCACATTGGAAATGTGGAACCCATCGACATCTTTAGCAGGATCGATTGAATTGATCACAAGATCCTCGTTGAGATGGCCGGGCAAAGGCAGCTGCACCAAAATCCCATGAATATCAGGATCGTTGTTAAGCTGATCGACAACGGCCAGAAGATCCTCTTCGGACGTATCGGCATCCAGTTTGTGCTCGACAGACTTCATGCCCACCTCGACAGTTTGTTTGCCTTTGGAGCGCACATAAACCTGAGAGGCAGGGTCTTCCCCGACCAGCACCACGGCCAAGCCGGGTGTGATGCCGTGCTCTTCTTTCAACCGCGCCACATGGCCTGCGACTTTTTCCCGAACGGTACCGGCAAAGGCTTTGCCGTCAATGATCTGCGCTGTCATCGTCTTTCCTTTTTACATGTGGAAGGCGGGGTGAAACCCCGCCCTACGACACAACTTGGTAGGGCGAGGTTTCACCCCGCCATGGATTAAAACAGCCCTTCAATCTGACCGTTGTCGTTGAGATGAATGTTCTCTGCCGCAGGTTTGCTTGGCAGACCCGGCATCGTCATGATCTCACCGCAAACAACAACCACAAACCCTGCCCCGGCACTGAGCCGCACTTCACGCACAGGCACCGAATGGCCCGTTGGTGCGCCGCGCAGGTTCGGATCGGTTGAGAAGCTGTACTGCGTTTTGGCCATACAGACCGGAAGCTTGCCGTACCCCTGCTCTTCCCAGAGCTTGAGCTGATCGCGGATTTTCTTGTCGGCCAAAACCTCATCGGCGCGGTAGATGCGCTTGGCGATGGTCTCGACCTTTTCAAAGAGGCTCATGTCATCAGGATAAATCGGCGCAAAGTTGGCATTGCCCGCATCCACAACCTCAACCACTTTCTTGGCGAGATCCTCAGACCCTTCCGAGCCAAATTCCCAATGCTTGGAGACAACCGCCTCAGCACCGTGCTCAGACACATAGTCCTTCACCGCCTGGACTTCAGCATCGGTGTCGGTGACAAAGTGGTTAATCGCCACAACGACCGGCACACCAAAGGATTTGACGTTCTCGATGTGACGCCCAAGGTTCGGGCAGCCATTCTTGACCGCATCAACATTCTCCGCGCCAAGATCGGCCTTAGCCACACCGCCATTCATCTTCATCGCCCTCACGGTCGCCACCAGCACCACTGCCGACGGCGCAAGCCCCGCCTTGCGGCATTTGATGTTCATGAACTTCTCGGCCCCAAGGTCCGCTCCAAAGCCCGCTTCGGTCACCACGTAATCGGCAATCTTCAGCGCCGTTGTCGTCGCAATCACCGAGTTACAGCCATGCGCGATATTGGCGAACGGGCCGCCATGCACAAAGGCCGGGTTGTTTTCCAGTGTCTGCACAAGGTTGGGCTGCATCGCGTCCTTGAGCAGAACCGTCATCGCCCCTTCTGCCTTGATATCACGGCAGAAAACCGGTGTGCGATCGCGGCGGTAGGCCACAATCATATCGCCCAAGCGCTTTTCAAGGTCCTTGAGGTCTCTGGCCAGGCACAGGATCGCCATGACCTCAGATGCCACCGTGATGTCAAACCCGCCCTCGCGCGGGAAGCCATTGGCCACACCGCCAAGCGACACGTTGATCTGACGCAGGGCACGATCATTCATGTCCACGACACGGCGCCATTGCACCCGGCGCACGTCAATCTCTTGCTCATTTCCCCAATAGATGTGGTTGTCGATCATCGCCGAGAGTAACGAGTGCGCCGAAGTGATCGCGTGGAAGTCGCCCGTGAAATGCAGGTTCATATCCTCCATCGGCACAACCTGCGCATAGCCACCGCCCGCGGCTCCACCCTTCATCCCGAAGTTCGGGCCAAGCGACGCCTCGCGAATGCAGATCATCGCCTTCTTGCCGATGCGGTTGAGACCATCGCCCAGACCCACGGTCGTTGTCGTCTTGCCTTCGCCCGCAGGCGTCGGGTTGATCGCGGTTACAAGGATGAGCTTGCCATCTTTGTTCTTCTGAACCGAATTGATGTAATCCTGGCTCACCTTCGCCTTGTCATGGCCATAGGGCAGTAGATGCTCGGTCGGAATGCCAAGCTTGTCGCCGACCGCTTGGATCGGCTGTTTCTTGGCCTCGCGGGCGATTTCAATGTCGGACTTGTAGCTCATGATGATTTCCCTCTGGCCGCGCACGGCAACTCCTGTTCGCTGTTAGCCATACAAAGTAGACCCTCGTATACGAGGTCAGGAATCCGACATTTCCCGTCTCTGATGCGGCGGCAGGTCGCGGTTTTGTTTCATATCGGAAACATCGCTTACACTTTCGACACCGGATCTTGTAGCATTTCGATGCAGAGTTTCGTGAGATTGAGTTGGGAAAGGGCACGTGGTGAAACGACGCACGCTCTTGCAGGGTATGGCCGCTGGTCTTGGTTTTGGAGGGACAATATCATCGGCCCAAAGCAAAACATTTTTTGTTCCTGCGGAAGAAGCACCACATGAATGCACCTTCATGCAATGGCCCGTCAGCAGAAAGGTCTATTCACACAGCGGCTTTCTTAAACTTGTGCAGGCAAAGATCGCCGAAGTCGCGAACCTCATCGCGGAATTTGAACCTGTTGTGATGTTGGCCGATGCGGAACACCATGCGCAGATCGCCCCCCTCCTTTCTGGCAACGTCACGTTGTGGAACATCCCGACCGAAGATCTCTGGTGTCGCGACTCGGGCCCGATTTTTGCCATTGATGGAGCTGGAAACAGGGTCATCCAGCACATCAAGTTCAATGGCTGGGGAAACAAGCAGACGCATGCACATGACAGCCAAATTGCCTCTCGCGTGGCAGAGCTTTCGGATCTGCCTCTCTTGGACACCCCGCTCAAAGGCGAAGGCGGAGGCATTGAACAGGACGGGCATGGGCTTTTGATGGCGCATGAAAGCTCTTGGGTGATCCGAAACCGAAATCCGGGGCTGTCTCGCGAAGATGTTGAAAACACCTTGCTGCTAGCCATTGGCGCGTCGGAAATGATCTGGGCGCCCGGCCTTAAGGATCACGACATCACCGATTATCACATAGACGCCCTGGCGCGCTTTACCGGACCAGGGCGGGTTTTGATGAACTTACCGTCAGAACCGCTGCCTGACGATCCATTCTACAACGCCATGATAGAAACCTATGACGTCCTGATCGCCCGCGGCCTTGATGTCGATGTCATCCCGGAACCAAACCGAAGACGGGTCAAGAGCTATGATTTCGTTGCCTCATACGTGAATTACTACGTTTGCAATGGCGCGGTGATCACCTCGGAATTTGGCGATGCGGAAACCGACGCCAAGGCGCGGCAAGCGCTCATGGCACACTTCCCAGAACGGGAGATTGTGATGATGAATGCAGATATACTTGGCGAACTTGGCGGCGGCATCCATTGCGCAACACAGCAAATGCCAAGGGCTTAGGACGCTGCAAAAACATCCAAGATGCAAAGAGCTTAGTACGCCTTACCGGTCAGGCAGTCTGCATGGTGCATCCATGGGCGCTGATCAGGGACATGCAGGCGCAATGTGTCCCCTATGCTGAGTGGCCCAGGTCGTTCAACCCATGCCGTCACACCACGCCTGTGACGTGCGGCGGGTTTGAAGAGTTTGCCGTACCCCTCGTGATCTTTCTCAAGCTCCTTGCCGGGCCAGATGCAGGGGCGGTTTTCCATATCGATAACCAAAGTCGTGCCCTCATCAGACTGCAAACGCGAAGAGGGGGGAATGTGCGTAAAGTCGTCAATCCCCTCAACCACAATTGAGGCCCCCATCCATTCAGGGTTCATTTCGTCCAACCCAACCTCTTTCGAGATATCGGCAAGTTCTTCGGCAGAGAGCACCGAAAACTGACGTACATTGGCAATCTCGGTGCCTTCTTCGTGCTGATCCTTGACCCGCACACAGGAAGGTCGCGTCCGGCCACCATGGAACTCGCCCGGCACACCATCCCAACCGACATCCACCGATGTCAGCGGCTCAGACCGGATCCCATCCTCCTGCGTTTTGACGAACCCAAGCCAGGTAACGCGAGCATAGTGATCTGTGGGCAATAACGCGGGCATGTTGGTTCCTTTGAATGTTTTGCACCAACTTCGACGCCTATCATGATGTGGTCAAATCAAATTACGTGATGATGTGTTCTCGATGACTTTTCCCCTTATCGGTTGAGCTTGTACGAACTAGATGTGCTAGCAATCGGTGAAATCTGTTGGGTAAAGTCCAAAGCCAAATGTTTAAACAGGCCGTTCTTCCAGTATGCGCATGCCTTTGCGCCGTGTCAGTTGCCCAAGCCGACCCCGTGGACCACGGGCAATGGTCTGGTTTTTACACTGGCGCGACCCTGAATTACGCAGGTGGAACAAACAAGACGATCGGAAATCGCTTTACCTTTAACCAGAACCAAGCCGTGAACCGTGTCGATCATTCCTACGAGGGTTTTGGTCTCAGCAGTTTCATTGGATGGAACAAACGTGTTGGAAGAGTGGTTTATGGTGGTGAATTCTCCCTCTCTGCCGATGATCTGAGCTCGGAACTTACATTCAATGCTGACAACGATATCGATCAGGTCGAAATTCAATGGTCTGGGAACATCACTGGACGGTACGGGCAGGTATATGGCGACACGTTGCTCTATGCCAAAGGCGGTGTGTCATTTGCAAGGATCCGCAACATTGGCGGCGATGTGAATGGTGGGGCGCTAACTCTTTCAGACGCTTACATGCGAAACGACCTGTATTTCGGGCCTCTTCTTGCCATCGGCGCAGAGCGCTTCTTTAACGAAAACTGGTTACTGCGCGTTGAATATAGCATAACCGATTATGGCAACTTCACTCAGGCCAACCAAGACGGCGTACCAAACTCTCAAAGGTACACAGTTAGCAATGGCCCGGTGCAAAAGTTGTCTTTAGGTGTTGCCTTCCAGTTTTGAAGGCATAGCCCCTGTTTTCAATCCAGATCACATGGTCAGAGTGAAAAACATCCGGCGGAACGGGAACAGAACCGAACCATCTTTACGCACCGGATAGGCGGCATGCATTGCCTCTTCGTAGCGTTTGATCAGTGCGGTTTTCTCACCTTCATCAAGCGCCTGCAGAACAGGTCGCGCATAGGTGCTTTCGGTAAAACGACGCACAGGATGGCTTCCTGACTCGGCCACAAGACGCTGATAATACTCGGTTTCCCAAAGCCTGAACTGGCCCATGGAAGATAACAGCTCTTCATATTTCACAGGCGCCATGACACCGGGTGTGCCCATCTTTTCAACTCGGCCAGGGAACATTTCCTCAACCAAACCCAGCCAGACACGGTGTGACGGCGCCTTGTTCTGATGCGGCATTTGCACGGCCAGCGTGCCGCCCTTGCCAAGCATTTCGGCCAGTTGCGGCATCAGTTTTTCGTGGTTTCCGACCCAATGCAGTGCCGCGTTGGAAAAGATAAGGCCAGGCTTGCGCGGTGCGCGCCAGCTGGCAATATCGGCCTGGCTAACGCTGCTATAGGCTTTGACCACGCGCGCCTTTTCCAGCATCGAGGGGCTGGCATCAACGCCAATCACGGCACGACCACCCGCCAGAGCGCGAAGGGCATCTCCCATAGCCCCATTGCCGCAGCCAAGGTCGTAGACATCCCCGGTGCCCAGATGTGTGATCGTGTTGATCAGATCGAGACCGGGCCGCAGCCGCAAATCATGGAATCGGGCATACGCGCCCGGGTTCCAATCTGTCGTTGCAGTCGTCGTCGTCACGCTGAGGGTTCGGGCTCCATGCCGCCATCTCCGCTCTTTGGCTCTGAGCGCGGCTTTGTTTTGGGAATGGCCGTGAGAGACGGTTTGTCGTCTTCAGCCGAAGGTGCGCTACCGGAGTCGTCATCTGCCTCTGGCGGCTCGCCCCGAATGACACGCTCGATCTCTTCGCCGGTCAGAGTTTCATATTCCAAGAGCCCTTGTGCCAGCCGCTCCCAGTCGTCTTTCTTCTCGGTCAGGATCTTGTGCGCAGTCTCATACGCGTCATCAATCAGGCGCTTGACCTCTTCTTCGATCAATTCCTTGGTCGCCGCGGAGATGGAAAACCCGCCGGCTCCGTTGCCCATGTAACCTTCATGGGCCTGTTCGTAGTCAACGTTGCCAACCTTGTCGGACATGCCCCAACGCAGCACCATGGCGCGCGACAAACTGGAAGCTTGCTGAATGTCGCCGGCCGGGCCGTTTGAGACATTGTCTTCGCCATACTTGATGATCTCAGCCGCCTTGCCCGCCATCGTCATGGCGAGCTTTTCCTCGCATTCAGAACGATGCCAGTTCAGGCGATCAATCTCAGGCAAGGACACAACCATACCCAGCGCACCCCCGCGCGGGATGATCGTCGCCTTGTAGACCGGGTCACATTGCGGCAAGGCAAGACCAACAATGGCGTGCCCCGCCTCGTGATACGCGGTCTTTTCCTTTTGCTCAGGCGTCAGGACCATCGACCGGCGCTCTGCGCCCATCATGACTTTGTCCTTGGCTTGCTCGAAGTCTTCCATAGTTACGAATCGGCGCCCCACACGCGCCGCCATCAACGCGGCCTCATTCACGAGGTTGGCGAGGTCCGCACCGGAAAAGCCTGGCGAGCCGCGCGCGATGATGCGCAGATCGACATCCGGACCCAACGGCGTCTTGCGTGCGTGTACGGCCAGAATTTTCTCACGGCCCTTGATATCAGGGTTCGGCACAGTGACCTGACGGTCAAACCGGCCTGGACGCAGAAGTGCCGGATCAAGGACGTCTTTACGGTTCGTGGCCGCGATAATGATCACACCTTCGTTGGCCTCAAACCCGTCCATCTCAACAAGCAATTGGTTCAGCGTCTGTTCCCGCTCATCATTGCCACCGCCATATCCGGCACCCCGATGGCGACCCACCGCATCAATCTCGTCGATGAACACAATGCAAGGTGCGTTTTTCTTGGCTTGCTCGAACATGTCGCGCACGCGGCTTGCGCCAACACCGACAAACATTTCAACAAAATCCGAGCCGGAAATCGTAAAGAACGGCACACCTGCCTCACCGGCAATCGCCCGCGCAAGCAGCGTTTTACCGGTTCCCGGAGGCCCCACCAAAAGCGCACCTTTTGGAATTTTACCGCCCAGACGCGAGAACTTCTGCGGGTTGCGTAGAAACTCTACGATCTCTTCAAGCTCTTCCTTGGCCTCGTCGATTCCCGCCACATCATCAAATGTGACCCGCCCATGTTTCTCGGTCAGAAGCTTGGCGCGCGACTTGCCAAAGCCCATCGCACCGCCTTTGCCGCCGCCTTGCATGCGGTTCATGAAATAGATCCAGACACCGATCAGCAGGATGAAAGGCAGAAGCGTGATGATAAAGCTCTGGAAGCCTGACTGCTCTTGAGACTCAGCCGCAACCGGAATCCCCGCATCAATCAAAAGCTTCGTGATTTCAGCATCTTCCGGCTTGACCGTGACGTAGTCATTGCCGTCACTCCCACGGAAGCGAACATTCTCACCATCAAGCGTGACCTGAGCCACCTCGCCGCCATCAACCGCCTGTACGAATTCCGAATACGGGATCGCCCGGCTTTGCAGAGTGTTGCCCGAGCCACTGAACAGATTGAACAGTGCCAGGATCAACAAAAACAGCACCAGCCAGAAGGCGAGATTGCGCGCGTTGCCCAAAGGGTTTCTCCTTACATCATAACCGGCCCACAGGTATCACAGGCAGGTAATGCAATAAATAGACATCCTTGCTAGATGTTCAATGCGCCAAAAGCGCGGCAAAGAAGTGGTCTTGATCGCGCAAAAGGCTGGCTGTCCAGCCATTTCCCAGACCGGACAGTGGTGCCGCGACCAAATGCCCGTCCCGCCAGACTGCGGGACTCGCCTTGAGCGATGTCGCGGGCATACCGGACTGACGCCAGGCCGGGCACTCTGCCAGCCCGTCTTCCCCGAGCATGGCAATCTCCGCACCCTTGGGCCAGGGACCATCCAGCTTCCACCGGCCGTCCCAGATATCGCCAGCGGATGATCTATGCCCCTCGACCGCCTGCGCTTCGCGGGTGAAACGCAACGCCTCGTCACTCACAGTCATTTCACAGCCATGCAGCGTCATACCAGTTCCGCCGCGAATAGCCTCCAGCATAAAGTCCACAGATCGACCTCGCGGCGCATAGTCCGCTCCGCTGATCCATTTCAGAATTTTCTGCAAAAGCCGGCTCGAAATATCGCGTTGCAAAGTCCGAAACTGCTTGCGCGGAAAAATGACATCTCCCCTGTCGATCTGCGCATGCTCCCGGGCCGTCAAAAACACGTACCAATAGAGCGTGCCGCGCACATCGGACATATGTTGAGCAACCGTGGCCAATGATCTTGGCGACAGACCGAGATCTGACAAGGCATCAATAGCATTGCGCGCCCGTGTCCGCTCATAGATCTCATCTTCATTGGTGGGATCATCGATCCAGTCTTGACCAATCGCATTGAGGTAGCCGCGCAGCTCGGCGCGCTCGACCCCCAGCACGGGTCGGCAAAATTCTGTCAGCCCATGGCGCCAGGTTTTTGACATGGCCGCCAGCCCGTCCACACCTGCCTCGCGCGAAAGGCGCATCAGAAACGTCTCGGCTTGATCATTCTGCGTATGGGCCACCGCAACCTTGGGGATACCACGCTCTTCCGCCCAATCGGCCATCAGGCTGTACCGTGCCCGGCGCGCCGCATCGGGCAGATTGCCGGAACTGCGTCTCCCCTCCCAAACAAGCGTGTCATGATGAACGCCAATACGTGCGCACACGTCTTTCACAAACTTCGCTTCTCGCGCCGATTCAGCCCGCAGATTGTGGTCCACAGTCACCGCGTGCACAGGGGGCCCACCCTGATCTGCCCATTTGACGAGAAGCATCAAAAGCGCAAGCGAGTCACTTCCGCCCGAGACGGCAACGCCAAGCTTATCGGGTCGGGAGGGAAAAACAGCGAGGTCGCCCGATCCAGGAGAATGGAAAAAGGATCGCTCACCCGCAGCTCATATTCTGAATTTCGGCCTGCGCCTCGGCGGCGGCAGGCGATTGGGGAAACCTGACGCCCACTTCGGAAAGCGTGACACAGGCCTCGTTGGTTTGACCAAGTTGCGCCAGTGCACGTCCCAGCCGGAACAGCGCATCTGGGGCTTTGGCCCCGTTAGGCTCAGCACTGAATGTATCAAGATAGGCGCGCGCGGCTTGCGTCATCTCGCCTGACTGCTCAAGCGCTTCGCCACGCTTCAGTCCGGCCTCTCCGCCAAGCGGGCTGCCGGGGTAGTTTTCCTGAAAAAGCGCAAACTGACGCGCCGCTTCGGCCATGTCTCCTGCCGTGAAACTGGCCATCGCCGTATCAAAATCGGCCTGTTCACCAACTGCAAGCTCTACGCCACTGGTTGTTCCGGTGTCGCTGGACCCGGAGATTTCGCCGGTGGTGATTTCTGTTGATGCTGTATCCGTACCAGTTGCGGTCGATCCGGTCGAATGCGCAACACCACCAAGCGTGTCACCCACTTCCAATGTTCCGATGTCGCAGCCCGGTTCAAGCTCACAGATTCGAAACTCAAGGTCACCCACCCTGTTGGTGCCATCGGTCACCACACGGTCGATGCGAAACTCAAGCTGTTCGGTCTTGGATGTCAGGCGCTGCAACTCGGCTTCCATCGCATTGACCCGGTCAATAACCGTGCCGCCCACCGTCAGCTGCCCGGATGCTCCTGTTGTGCTCAGTTCACGCTTGAGGCGCTGTAATTCGACATACAGCACAGCCAGCTCTTGCCGAATATCAGCAAGTGTTTCGCCACCTTCTTGTGCCGAGGCCACACTCGGCATCCCGAGCATGGCCACAACAACCAGTTTGAAAATCCAGCGCATACGAGCCCCGTTAACTCTTAGGCCTAGCTTGTTGGTACAACTGATATGACAGTAACCGCTCGGCGGTTTTTAGCATAGCAGCTTTCCTCACTACAGATTTCCAGCGGCCGTTCCTTACCATAGCTGATCACTTTCATACGATTTGACGCAACGCCCTGAGACGTCAGGTATTCCAAAACAGCGTTGGCGCGGCGCGCCCCCAGCGCGAGGTTGTACTCTCGCGTGCCTTGCTCGTCTGCATGACCTTCGATGACGGCGGAGTATTCCACGTTGGTGTTCAACCACTGCGCCTGTCCGTCCAGCGTCGCCATGCCTTGCGGTGTCAATGTAGACTGATCGACAGCAAAAAGAACCCTGTCTCCAACAGTTTGTTGGAAATAGGCCGCCGAAGTCGGGTCTTGCGGCGAGCCCGCCAAAGCACCACCTGCCACACCGCTGTTGTTCAGATCTACCGCATTGCCGCTACCAAACCGATCTGCCGAAGAACATGCCCCCAGCGCCATCACAGCCGCCAGAATTGTCATTTTACTCAGAATATTCATAGGATTGCCCCACTCTTTTTTCATCTGCTCTTTGTACACATTATCACATGCAGGAATCGCATGCACTTCACTTCTGCAAGCCCGACCACGACGGGTCAGACGCACCAATTTCAAGCGGCACCTGACGCAAATTGCGCCCCGTTATGTCCACCGAATAGAGCCGCGCCTGCCCTTGTGCGCCTTGCGATTCACGGGTGAACATAATCACCCGGCCGTTCGGGGCCCAGGTCGGACCCTCATCCAGAAACGATGCCGTCAAAAGGCGTTCTTCGCTTCCATCTGTCCGCATCACGCCAATATGGAACCGCCCTTTGGATTGCTTGGTAAACGCCACAAGATCGCCGCGCGGGGACCACACAGGCGTACCATAGCGCCCCTGACCAAAGCTGATCCTTTGCGCTTCGCCGCCGCTTGCGGGCATCACATAGAGTTGCGGCAAACCGGATCGATCAGATTCAAAGACGATCCGGCTGCCGTCCGGGCTAAAGCTGGGCGCGGTCTCTATCGACGGGGCCGACGTCAACCGCGTCGTCCGACCGCTCCCGATATCCATCGTGTAGAGGTCGGTGTTGCCTCCAGTTGTCAGACTGAACACCACCGTGCGCCCATCAGGCGCAAAGCGCGGCGCAAAACTCATTGTGCCCTGCTGGGTTTCCAGCACGCGCCGCCCGGCGCTGGCCACATCCAGCACATAGATCTTGGGAAACCCGCTCTCATAGCTGGTGTAAAGGACCTGATCGTCTCCTGGAGAAAACCGCGGGGCCAGCACAATGGAACTGGCGTCGGTCAAATAGCTTACATTGGCGCCATCATAATCCATAATCGCCAGCTGTTTCTGACGGTTATCTTTGGGGCCGCTTTCGGCCACGAACACCACACGACTGTCGAAATACGCATCTTCGCCCGTCAGCCGCGAATAAACTTGATCAGCCACTTTGTGCGCCATGCGCCGCCATCCATCGACAGTGCCCTGCAATTGCAGCCCCTGGCCGATCTCTTGCCCTGCAAAAACATCGTAAAGCCGGAACCGCACAGTCAGCTGCCCTGCACCGTCCACCGATACTCCACCGACAATCAAGGCTTGCGCATTGATCGCTTTCCAATCGGGAAATTGCACCGGGCTGGCAAAATTGGTGATCCGCCCAATATGCGCCGACGCCGGGATTTCCCGGAAAAGCCCAGTGCCGCTTAGGTCGGCGGCAATCACCTGTGTGATGTTCTGCGCATGTTGAGCCGCCGCCGCAGTATCTGCGACAAATCCGGGCACCGCGTAGGGTAAAGGCTCAATCACGCCTTCGGTGATCTCGATCCGAAGCGGGCCGTCTCGCTCTTGTGCCGCGACTGGGGCTGCGAAGCCTAAAAAAATGGCCGAAAGGAGGGTCAGTACATATTTCATCATTTGATCCTCATTCTCTCCGGATTGAATGTCATCTCAATTTCTCGCCAACTGGCATATTTGTCTGCGGGTAAGTCAAATCCGCTTGCGCCACAGCGCAAAATCGCGCGGCGCGCCGCCTGAAAGGCCTGATCTGCCGACGCATTACTACCGCCAGAACTGCTGAGCATCCGGATGGAACTGCTCACGGGCCGCGCATCTTCACTCATGTTGACGGACACGATTACGGTCGTTTGCAAAGCATCTGTGCTGAGCGACCCGACATTCCAACACCGCTGCACCGACACCCGAAGCGCGTCTTTCTCACCCGCCGTCAACGGTGGACCTTGCGGTGCTGTGTCCGCCGCGCCTTCATTGGTGCCCAAAGCTTCGGCCAACGCATCGTTGACCGCCGCACTGGTGTCCGGCTCTTCCTCAGCCTGCGCTGTCTCGGTCTGCGCTGGCTCTTCGGTTGTCTCTTCGGGTTCTGCCGCCGGTTCGGGCCGATCAGGCCGTGTTTGCGGACGCAACGAGCGCGTCGGGGCCGCCGCAGCTTCTTGATCAGCTTCGGTCACAATCTCGGTGGTCGCCTCCTCAGGTGATGTAGCCTCCTCGTCAGGGGCCACCTCCTCGGCCTGCGCGTCAGGTTCAACTTCTTCGCGCTCAACCTCATCAATCGCCACATCCGGCTCAGGCTGGGCTACAGGCTCGGGGGCCACGCGTGGGGCATCCTCAGCCTGCACCTCTTCGGCCTGTTCGGGTACCAGAACCGCCACTTCTTCTTGAGGCGGGTCAAGCACAGGCGGCTCATCGCTCACTTCCGCCTCAGGTGCTGGTTCAGGCTCTGTCACCTCGGGCACGGGATCAGGCGGCGGCGTCTCAGCCACCTCCGGCGCTTCCAATTCCGGCGTATTGTCTGCCTCTGAATTCACTTCCGGCGCTGACTCGCCTTCCTGCGGCGGCTCTGGTGTGTCCACATTGGCCACGGCCTCGGGCGACGCCTCGGGTGCCACCAGCGCGGCATATTCTTCGGCAGAAATGGCCGTCACCTCGGTTACACGAAACGGCAAAGGCTCGGCCTGAAATGCCCCGCCAAAAATGGCAAAGGTGATCAGCCCCACATGGGCCACACCGGATATGACCTGACCGGTGTTCACCGCTGGCTACCCGTCGCTCTCATCAAGCGTGGGACCACCGGCCTCAGTCACCAGACCGATATTGTTGAACCCGCCACGATTGAGCGCACCCATGACTTCCATCACCTGAGCATAGGATACCGATCCATCCGCCCGCAGATAGACCCGTGTGCTGTCACGCTCGGCAGCAATCCCTTGCAGACGGCTCACAAGATCGCTGCGCGCGACTTCCGTGGTCTGGATCATCACCACACCTTCGGCTGTCACTGTCACAGTCAGCGGCTCTTCTTCTTCGCCAGGCAGCGGGTTGGCCGCCGTTTCCGGCAATTCCACAGGAACGCCCACCGTCATCAAGGGTGCGGCCACCATGAAGATGATCAAAAGCACCAACATCACGTCCACAAAGGGTGTGACGTTGATCTCTGACATCGGACGAGAGCGCCCGCGTCCGCGCCGCCTGCGTCCGGCGTCACCTGATTTTTGAACAACACCTGCGCCCATGTCAGCTGTCCAACTGACGGCTCAGGATCGTCGCGAACTCATCGGCAAAGGCCTCATAACTGGCCACAATACCATCGCAATCCGCGCTGAGCTTGTTGTAGAAAATCACCGCCGGGATCGCCGCCAAGAGGCCAAGACCGGTCGCCAGAAGCGCTTCGGCAATGCCGGGGGCAACAACAGCAAGGTTGGTGTTCTGTTGCTCTGCAATTTCGATAAAGGCATTCATGATGCCCCAGACTGTGCCGAAAAGCCCGATAAATGGTGTCACAGAGCCAATCGAGGCCAGAATGGTCAGTCCGCTCTGCAGGTTCTTGCTTTCCTTGGCAATTGCCACATCCATTGACCGGTCGATCCGTGCCGTAGCCCCGGCAATCAATCCACCATCATTGCGATGAGACCGCCGCCATTCCATCATGCCCGCCGCAAAGACGCGCTCGGATTGCCCCGCCGGGTCCGAGCCGATCTCGTCAAACAGCTCATCCAAAGGATCCCCGGACCAGAAGCGGCGATCAAACACATCCGCTTCGACCCGAGCCTTGCGGTACACGATCAATTTCTGGATGATAATCGACCATGCCCAGAACGAGGCTATGATCAGCATCAACATCACCAGTTTTACGATTAAAGTTGCGCGTGCAAATAGCGCCCACAGTGAGAAATCCATCTCCTGTGCCAATGCCAGGGTTTCTGCTTCCATCCGCCTGCTCTTTTTTATCGGCTTATATGCGCCGTGCTTTATTGAGCGGCACGCTAGCCGATTTTAAAGGGGAAAGCCAATAACATCCGCACCCTGGCGACAATCGGGCACAGTTTAATGCACGATCTGGCGGATATTTGCCGGTAAACGCACGGGTTGCCCTGTTTCCGTCAGGCAGGCAATGGTGACCTGTGCGGCAAAAAGCAGTTCATCCGCACGAAACACCGTTTGGTCCATGATCAGCCGCGCGCCACTCACCGAAGCAACCGTTGTGCGCACCTCCAGCTCATCGTCAAACTTGGCAGGCAGGTGGTAATCCGCCTCGACCCGACGCACTGCAAAGACCACACCATCTTCTTCGCGCATGGCGTTCTGATCAATCCCCATTTCCCGCACCCAGTCACTGCGCGCGCGCTCTATGTACCTGAGGTAATTGGCATAATACACTATGCCCGCCATGTCGGTATCTTCATAGTAGACGCGGATCGGGAAGGTGTGTGTCATGACACAACCCTAGACCTGTTTGACCCGCGCCGCCAGTCTGAGCGCGTGACTTGGGTCTTGCGCCACCACTGGCATGACCGGATCATAACTGGCCCGGATGACAGCCCCGATATCGGGCCGCAGGATCACCTTGCCCTCCGGCGCCTGCGCCAGAGGAGAGCGCCCTACAAATGCGGTGTCTGACCAAAGCACAATGGTCTGCACCACCTGCGCCAAAGCCAAAGTGTCTGCGGGAACCTTGCTAAGCTCTCCATCCATGCGCAGAAACACAAAACTGGCCTTGATCGCGCCGGACTCATCAAAGCGGAAAATTCGATATTGATTTGCCCCTGCCGCCTTCAGACGCTCCACCAACGGCCCCAAGTCTGGCACCATCCGATCCAGATCAGGCACCTCGGTCAGCTCATCCCAGTCCCGAAAGAAAAAGAACATCAGGTTGACGCCAAGCTCAGGGTCCGTCTCAGCCATGCTATGCCCGGCCATCAATACCACGGCCTCTACGGCTCCTTTAACAATCTCCAGCGTGCGGTCATCCGTGCCAAAAACAACCGGCACCAAAGGCCGCCCCCAGCGCGCAAAGAGGTAGGTGCCATCAGCACGGGTAAACAGCGCCTCAACGCCTTCATGTGAAATCAGGTCAGCCATATCCTGCAGGTATCAGAGCTTGTCAGAGGTGCAAGAGCCCAAGTCTTTTCTTCTTGCCAAAAATATCCTCGCCGAAGGCATCATTTACCAAACAAATCGCTCTGCCCCGGGGCTTTGGGCACGTCCAGCCCCAAATGCCGCCACCCCATAGGCGCCAACATCCTCCCCCGCGGCGTGCGCTGTATCAGCGCCTGCTGCAACAAAAACGGCTCAATCACCTCTTCGAGCGCATCGCGGCTTTCCGAAAGGGCCGCGCTCAAGGTCTCAATCCCCACTGGCCCGCCCTGATACCCTTCGGCAATGAGGCGCAGATACCGCCGGTCTGCCCCGTCTAGCCCAAGGCCATCCACGCCCAGCCGGGTGAGCGCATTATCGGCCAGCGCCTGCGTGATCTGCCCGTCGCTTTCCACCACAGCGAAATCAGCCACCCGGCGCAACAGCCGCCCGGCAATGCGCGGCGTGCCTCGCGAGCGGCGTGCAATCTCGCGCGCGCCTGCTTCATCCGCAGGCGTGCCCATGCGCACCGCGTTGCGCGTTACGATCTGATGCAGCTCATCCTCAGAATAAAACTGCAGCCGGGTTGGAATGCCGAACCGATCCCGCAAAGGCGTGGTCAGAAGCCCCAAGCGCGTCGTGGCCCCCACCAGTGTGAAGGGCTGCAATTCAATCCGCACTGTCCGTGCCGCAGGCCCTTCGCCGATCACCAGATCAAGCTCAAAATCCTCCAACGCAGGATATAGCACCTCTTCCACGGCCGGATTAAGTCGATGAATTTCATCAATGAAAAGCACATCATTGCGCTCGAGATTGGTCAGAATGGCCGCCAGATCCCCCGCCTTTGCCAGAACCGGCCCCGATGTCATGCGAAATCCCACGCCCAACTCACGCGCCATGATCTGCGCGAGCGTCGTCTTGCCCAAACCCGGTGGACCATGAAAGAGCGTGTGATCCATCGCCTCACCGCGTTGCCGAGCGGATTGGATGAACACGCTGAGATTGGCCCGCGCCTCTTCTTGCCCGATAAAATCAGACAGCATCTGGGGTCGCAAAGCGCGGTCGGTATCCTCTGGCAAGGGATCAGGGCGCAAGGTTGGATCAGGGTCGCTCATATTCAGTGATCCTCAAACCCTGTCGCGCTTTCGACGCGAAGAAGACCGTGAGGTCTGATGAACGTCACCTCTCTCATGACTTCGGCGCCAAAAGCTTCAACGCCGCCCGGATAAGCGCCGGTGTTTCGCTCTCGCCGTTACCAGCCGCCTGCGCGACCGCGGCCGCCGCGTCCCCCGGTGCATACCCAAGGTTGGTCAAGGCCGAGAGCGCCTCGGCCTGCGCCGCCGAATTGCCCGCAGAAACGGTGACGGATGGCGCGATCTCGGCCTCAATGACCGCATCCGTATCCGCTTCAGGCGTGGGGCCCGCACTTACAGCATGTGTTGCGCCCATCGCCATCACCTCTGGGGCCTTGTCTTTTAGCTCATGCACCACACGCTGCGCCGTCTTGGGGCCAATCCCCTTGGCCGCCTTAATGGACCCCGCATCGCCCAGCGCGATGGCGCGGCCTACGCCTTCAGGTCCCAGAGTGCCAAGAATGGCCATAGAAGCCTTGGCCCCCACGCCCTGTACACTCATCAAAAGCCGGTGCCACTCTTTCTCGGCCAGCGTGGTAAAGCCAAACAGTTGCAACAGGTCTTCGCGCACCAGAAGATCGGTGTAAACCGCTGCATGCTCCCCAATGCCGGGCAACGCCGCCAATGTCCGGTCTGAGCAATACACAAGATATCCCACCCCACCCACATCAATCAGCACGTGATCAGCAGCACGATAATCTATCCTTCCGGCCAGCCGCCCGATCATGCGCGTTGCCTCATTGTGAGAACCGGAGACGCCCCATGATGCGCATGGCAAATCGCAATCGCCAGCGCATCCGCAGCATCAGGCCCCGCCAGATCAGCACCCGGCAACTGAACCCGCACCATATGCGCCACCTGATCTTTGGCGGCATGGCCCACGCCCACAACGGTCTTTTTCACCGTGTTGGGCGCATATTCTCCAACCGTTAGGCCAAACTGCGCTGGCACCAGCATGGCAATGCCCCGCGCCTGACCCAGTTTGAGCGTGCCCGCCCCATCCTTGTTCACAAATGTCTGCTCCACAGCGGCTGTTTGCGGTGCGTAAGCCGAAAAAATCGCGCTGAGTTGTTCATGCAAAGACAAAAGACGCTCGGACAAACTAACGTTCAGCGTCTTACACACGCCATTGGCCACGTGGCTGATCCGGCTGCCCTCTGTGTCGATCACGCCCCAGCCCAGATTGCGCAACCCGGGATCAATGCCGATGACCCTCATTTCTCTGCCCGTTCTTGTTGTTTGTTCTGCGTTAGCACGAAACGGGAACAAAGACCAAGTGGTATTGCAATACACGCCACCGCAGACTTCGAGCACCAAGCCATGCGCCGCCCGCAAAACCACGCATTGAGAAAATCAGAATTTTACTAAAATATTGTTTTATTCCAAAAAGTTATCCATGTTTTACCTATGCGTTTCGTGCATATTGACTATGCAAAAACCACCCCTTGTTAGGATCTGAATCCGGGACTATTTCGCCGTGATCACAACGCATCATGCGTCTCAACAAAAGGACCATAACAATGGCTGTCATCGACACAACCACCGTGGCCGGCGGCAAAGGCAATGCCCTTAGCCGTACGGTTCATAATATCATCGCGCAATTTAATGCGTGGAATGACGCTCGGATCACACGCAACGCGCTCGCGCGCTTGTCAGATCGCGAATTGGAGGATATCGGACTTACTCGCGCAGAGATCGATACGATCGCCGGTTAAGCCCTTTCTTTTAAGCATGTCTGCCATAGAACATGCTTTCCAGATAATAAGAAGCCCTGCACGCGGACCAACGTGCAGGGCTTTTCTTTGGCTTCAAGGAGCGACACAGTCGCGCTGGAGGGACCCTTGAATTTCCTTAGTTGAACAAAACGTGCAGTTGTTTCGCGATTTCAAGAGTAACCGGATCACTCTGCATCGCGAAGGCGCCAGCTTGTTCAACAATCGTGCCTTGGTGCAGCGCATCAACGCGCTGATCATAAACTGTCGAGCCCAGATGGGCCATGATCATTCCCTTAAAGAGGAAGAAGCCAACCACCAAGAAGGCCAACCCGCGTACCGAAAATCCGGTGCGACGGCGCTTGGGGCGAAAAACAATCAGGCCTTCACGTGTAACACGCGCGGAATACCCGCCGGCCATACGCGCTTTCTTGCGGTCAATCTTCCGCACGCGCTCATCAAAACTTGCAAAACCATCAGCCGTCATAACAACGTCCTTATATTCGTCCTTAAACCCTGACCTGACGCTAGGTATGAATTGTGGCAGAAATGGGGCATGCGCCTTATTTGCGCTGTTTTTTCTTTGTTTTTCAGACACTTTTGCAGAGCATTAGTGACGACCAGTCACCAATAACAAGGGTCTCGACAACACTGTTTCCGCAGGCGGTATAAACATCGGCGATCTCTTGCCGTTGCTCATTCAAGATCCCAGACAGAATCACAAGCCCACCCGGTGAAAGCGCCTGAGTGATTCTGTCGCAGAGCCCAATCAGCGGTCCTTTGAGAATATTTGCGAAAATCATATCAAACGGGGCTGTAGCCGCGATATCCACATGATCCAGCCCCTCAGCCTCAAGGCATGTGACACGCCCGTCAAGTCCGTTGGCCGACACATTGGCCTGCGCTACATCCACTGCAACCTGGTCGATATCGCTGGCCAGAACACGCGCGTCCGGCCAAACCCGCGCCGCCGCCATAGCCAGAACGGCGGTGCCGCACCCCAGGTCCAAAACGCTTTTCGGCGCGACACCCCCCACAATCGCCGCCTCCAGCAATTTCAGGCACCCCTGCGTGGTCCCATGATGCCCCGTGCCAAAGGCCATCGACGCCTCGATCAACAGAGGCTCACACCCTTCGGGCACTTTATCTGCATCATGGCCGCCGTATACAAAGAACCGCCCCGCCTCGACCGGTGTCAGCTCTCGCTTGACCTTGGCCACCCAATCCACCTCAGGCAGCTCCGAGACGACAAAATCCTTCGCACCATGCAAAGCCGCCAAGAGCGCAAGCCCTGCGGCATCGGGTGCGCCCTGGAAGTATCCGCCCACTTCCCAAAGGCCTGAGCCGTCCTCAAGTTCAAAGACGCCAACCCCCGTCGGTTCCGGCGTAAGTGCTTCCATCGCCGCACCAAGAGCTTCGGCTTTGTCTATTCCGGCAAGCGTGGTGAGTGCGGTGAATGTCGGCATGTCTGATGAACCCGTCTGAAGGACTTACTCTGCCACCGCCGGAGCGCGGCGCGTCAGGATCGTCTCATAGCCTGGTTCAGGGTGACGTGGAATGAGCAAAGCCAGAAGAAACGACACCGATGCCATGCAGGCCGCCAGCACAAACACCGCCGCCGGAGACACCAGCCACAGATAGCCCAGAGCCGCAGGCAGAAATACCGCTGCAATGTGGTTGATGGTAAAGGCCACGGCGGCTGTGGGCGCGATATCTCCGGGATCGGCTATTTTCTGAAAATAGGTCTTCAGCGCCAGCGCCAGGGCAAAAAGCAAATGGTCCACCACGTAGAGCACCATGGCCAGCAAGACGCCCCAGCCAAAGAAGTAAAGCCCGCCATAGAGCAGAAAGACCAGCGCCAGACCGGCATATTCAAACAGCAACGTCGCGCGTTCGCCAAAGACATGCACAGCGCGTCCCATGAAGGGCGCAAACACCATGTTGGCAACAAGGTTGATCATGTAAAGTGCTGTGACCTCATGCACCTCAAAGCCGAACTTTTCGACCATCATGAACCCGGCAAAGACGATAAAGATCTGCCGCCGCGCGCCCGACATGAATTGCAGCGCATAATAAAGCCAATACCGGCGGCGCAGGATCATCTTTTTGACCTGCGGATTGGGGGCCTCGAACTGCGGGAAAGCCACCATGCAATAAACCGCAATCGCCACAGTCGCAGCACCCGCCAGCATGTAGACGGTGTTATAGCTTAGATCGAGCGTCTCCCAAGTGAGCACAATCAGGACATAAGCGACGAGTGTCGCGGCAGACCCCGCCGAAACCAGCCAGCCCAGCATCTGCGGCGCGCGGTGTTTGGGCAGCCATTGAAGCTGAAGCGACTGGTTCACCGTCTCGTAGTAATGAAATCCGATCGAGCTGAGCATCGTGATTGTAAGAATGCCGCCCATGGTGGGAAACCACGCGGTAATCGCTGTGGCCACGCCCAACAGAACCAAAGACACCAGAGCCAGCGTCTGTTCGCGCATGAATATGATGATGGCAATCACGCCAATGGCGAAGAACCCCGGGATTTCCCGCACCGTATGCAACCAGCCAATGTCGGAACCGTCAAAATCCGCGGCCTCAATGACAAAGTTGTTGATCAGCGCCATCCAGGTGGAAAACGCCAACGGCATCGCCGCGGCCATCAAAAAGAGCAACACCACAGGCCGCCGCCATTTGGGCAACTGATGCGCGTCATCCAGGGGAAAGGTTTTGCTCATAAAAGAGCATTACGTCCATTGCCCGGGTTTGGCCATGGGCCAGCATGCAGGGCGGATGTGCAAAAATCGCACAGGCCGCCCCAAAGCATAGCTACGCCCAAGCTTTTAGGATTGATGTCGGCTTTGAGTCCTCTTTGACCGATGCTGCAAGCTGCACGAATGACGGCTTTCAATCCTTTGAGCGTTGTTTACTCGTGGCATCCGCGAGTGCATCGGATACACGCTCATTGACCAATTCTGGAAGTTCCCACAAGGGAAATCCACCGGCTCCCGGTATTGAAATGCGCTTTGCGTTTGGAATGAGTTCTTCCATGGCATCTGCGGCCAGCACGAAGTCTTTTACGTCATGCTCGCCGTTGATCAGGATTGTCGGCACTTGCAATTGCCGCAGCTTGTCTTCAACTGAGTCCAATGGCTTTGAAGCAAGGTCTTTTTCCAGCCACGGACCACCCTTGAAATCCTCGATAATTCGCCGTTGTTCCGCAGCGCGGAACCTCTCTGGATCAGAACGCATGAGATCAAACCACGGCCCTTTCTCCCACCACAAATCCCGCGCTTCCATCATGCCTTGTTCTTTGGCAGTTGCGGCAACGTCCGAGAGCAGGTTTGACACTGAAGGCAACGCGCGACCGGGAAAAACTGGTG
The DNA here is from genome assembly GCF_037023735.1 of Roseovarius sp. S88. GTDB lineage: Bacteria > Pseudomonadota > Alphaproteobacteria > Rhodobacterales > Rhodobacteraceae > Roseovarius > Roseovarius phycicola. The sequence goes on from NZ_CP146069.1 coordinate 2,892,135, forward strand.
ATTCAAGCACCAGCGCAGAAAACAGATCGAATTCATCACAAGCTGCAATAAGCCCGGCTGAAGCACCAAGATGAGTCCCCCAAAACGTTGCGTTTTTCACTCCGGTCGAGGCCATGCATTCTCGGATATGCTCCGAAAATTCCTTTAGGCCATAGGGCGCAGGAATGGAGGAAGAAACGCCGTGACCTGGCAAGTCGATCAGCAGTATTCGGTATGTTTCCTGAAAATACCTGACTTGCACATCAAACAACCGATGGTCTTGTGAAACTCCATGGACCAGCACCATCCAGTCTGCGGCTGGGCCAGCGGTGTCCAATACAATACAGCTGTCAGTCTGTGTCATCTTACACTCTTAGCGCTATGATTTTGATAGCGGTGGCACACGGAATGAAATTGCGCTACTATTTTCGAAGCGATGACTGACTCTTCCTTTCCACGCCCCGGACAGCCTGTCCGAGGTTCACAAAGCGGCGCGCCGTTGATGGCGCTTTTGGACCTCCTAGGGCGCCGTTGGTGTCTTGGTATAATTTGGCAAGTAAGTGAAAATGGACCGCTGACCTTTAGGGCCCTCGAAGCTAAATGCGGTGGCGTATCACCAAGTGTACTCAACACCCGTTTGAGGGAACTTCGAGAGGCTGGGCTAGTCCAGGTCGGTGACGATGGATACGAGGCGACCAACCAGTGTTTGGAGTTGTTCGCTCTCATCGAGCCTATGCGTAACTGGTCTCACGCTTGGGCGAGGAAGTTGCCCTAGAACAACTAATCGCAGTGTCTGGATGAACAATCAAAGCCGCCATAGGAGCAGCCGCTGCGAATTGGCGTTTTGTCCGCCTAGCTACCACCTCAACGACACCACTCCCAAACGCAAACCCGCTCTGTTCAACCTGATGCTCAGGACATCCCGAACAACCATCCCGGCAAGTCCTTGACCAACAGGAAACCCGCCGTGCGCTTTCTTAATCCCGGCCCGCTACCGACGCCGCACCGACGTGATACCGACGCAGTACCGACGTGTTACAGACGTCGGATTCCCCTCAAAATAAGGGCGTTAACCTTTTCAGGCCAAATCGCTCAATAAAAACTCTGCGGATCAATATCCACGGCCAGCCGGAACTGCGCCGACCCTTTCACCGGGGCCACCCATTTTGCCAGCGCAGGCTGCAGCGCGGCCCCCTTCGGCGCCTTCACCAAAAGCCGTACCCGGTGCCGTCCTCGCACCCGCGCAATCGGGGCCGGGGCAGGTCCAAACACCTGCCCGCCTGCCGCACGGATAGGCCCATCATTGCGCGCCAAAAGATTACCGATATCAAAGGCTTCCTGCATATCCGTCGAGGACAGGATAATCCCCGCCATCCGCCCGAAAGGCGGCACGCCGGCATGGCTGCGCTCCGCCGCTTCGGCGCGCCAGAAGCCTTCTTCGTCACCCGACAGGATCGCCCGAATGACCGGATGCTCAGGTTGAAAAGTCTGCAGCAAAGCCTGCCCCGGCTTCTCTGCGCGCCCAGCACGCCCTGCCACCTGCCGCATCAGTTGAAACGTCCGCTCCGCCGCCCGCAGGTCTGATCCCTGCAATCCCAGATCGGCATCGATCACCCCCACAAGCGTTAGATTGGGAAAATTATGCCCCTTCGCAACCAATTGAGTTCCAACGATAATATCTGCCTCACCTTCGGCAATCTCGGCAATCTGCGCCTTTAGCGCCCGGGCCGAGCCAAACATGTCCGAGCTGAGCGTCGCAATCCGAGCATCCGGGAAAAGCGCCTGCGCTTCTTCGGTCAATCGTTCCACCCCCGGCCCCACAGCCGCCAACCGATCTTCGGCCTCGCAGGATGGGCACACGGACGGCATCGGCTTGGTCTCGCCACATTGGTGGCACATCAGCCGTTTCAAAAACCGATGCTCAACCATGCGGGCATCACAGTGATCGCAGCCCACCTGATGCCCGCAGGCCCGACAGATCGTGACCGGTGCGTAACCCCTTCTATTCAGGAACAAAAGCGCCTGTTCCCCGGCCTGCACCCGTGCTTCCACCGCCCTCTGCAAATTTGGTGAAATCCACCGGCTGGCAGGCAGGCGTTCGGTGCGCATGTCAATCGCGCGCAGGTCGGGCATCACCGCTTCACCAAAGCGCGTATCAAGATCAAGCCGCGCGTATTTGCCTGCCTCTGCATTGGCCCAGCTTTCCAGGCTTGGCGTCGCTGAGGCGAGAACCACCTGCGCTTCACACAAAGACCCCCGCAAAACAGCCATGTCACGGGCGTTATACAGAACCCCATCTTCCTGCTTGTAGGATGTGTCGTGTTCCTCATCGACGACGATCAGGCCAAGGTCTTGAAACGGCAGGAAAAGCGCCGACCTCGCGCCAACCACAAGCTGACAACGGCCCTGCCCCACCATCTTCCACACCCGGCGGCGTTCGGTCATAGTCACGCCCGAATGCCATTCGGCCGGGCGTGCGCCAAACCGTGCCTCTACCCGCGTAAGAAACTCTGCTGTCAGAGCGATCTCAGGCAACAGAACCAGCGCCTGCTGCTTACGGCGCAGCGCCTCGGCCACAGCTTCAAGATACACTTCCGTCTTGCCAGAGCCTGTCACACCCCGCAGAAGCGTTGTCTTGAACCGCGCGTTGCGTATCCCGTCATTCAAAGCTTGCGCTGCCGCCGATTGATCCGGTGTCAAATCCGCCCCCGCAAGGTTCGGATCCAACGGTGGATAAGGCGCATCACGCGGCGTGTCTTCCTCCAGGACAGCTCCCTGTTTCACAAGGCCTTTTACGACAGAAGACGTTACACCGGCCAGATCGCTCAACTCCTTGAGCGTAAACGCCAAACCCCCGTATTCGCGCAGCGCCTCCAACACCTTTGTGCGCGCTTTCGTCTCGCGATCCGGCGCGCGGTCCCCCAGCCGATACACCTTTTGCATCGAAGGCGGGTTGCTCAGCCCCGGCGCACGCGTGGCCAGCCGAAGCATCGCCGGCAAGGGCGTCAGCGTGTAATCCGCCGCGCGTTTGAGAAAGCTCTGCAACTCCTCTCGCATCGGCGCGGCGTCCAGTACGCGGATCACCGACCGGATCTTGGCGAGATCGTAATCCCCCTTCCCCGGCCCCCAGACCACGCCGATCACCTTGCGCGGCCCTAAAGGCACCTCGACAAAGCTACCCAGATGGCACCCGCCTTCGGGGGCTTTGTAATCGAGCGGACGCCCCAAAGGTTGCGTCGTCAGAACAGAGACAAGCGCGCCGGTATCAAAAAAACTGGGCGAAGGAGACGTCACAGAAGGCCCTTGGTTAGGAGGTCCCGGATCACGTCCGGGACGGGGGGTTTCGGGCATCCACTCTATGAGGTAAAGCCAAAAGAGAAAAACCCAAACCCGCACCAAAAGGGCTGCTTGAGATGAAATTTTTCGTAGATACCGCCGAAGTTGATGCCATTGCCGAACTCAATGAGTTGGGCATGGTCGATGGGGTCACCACAAATCCCTCGCTCATCATGAAATCCGGACGCGATATTCTGGAAGTGACCAAGGAAATCGCCGACATGGTCGATGGCCCCGTGAGCGCCGAGGTCGTGGCCACCGAGGCCGACGCGATGATTGCCGAGGGGCGCAAGCTGGCCAAGATCGCCGACAACATCGCCGTCAAGGTGCCGCTCACCTGGGATGGGCTGAAGGCCTGCAATGTGCTGACGAACGAAGGCAACATGGTCAATGTCACGCTGTGTTTCTCCGCCAACCAGGCGCTTCTCGCGGCCAAAGCGGGTGCCACGTTCATCAGCCCCTTCATCGGGCGGCTCGATGACATCAACCTAGATGGCATGGACCTCATCGCCGACATCCGCACGATCTATGACAATTTCGGGTATGAGACCCAGATCCTCGCGGCCTCGATCCGCACCGTGAACCACGCCACCCAATCCGCCCTGATTGGAGCAGATGTCATGACCGCCCCGCCCGATGTGATCAAGAAAATGGCGCTGCACCCGCTGACGGATAAAGGTTTGGATGCGTTTTTGAAGGACGCGGCAAGCGCGAATATCAAAATCGTTTGAGGGTCCTAGTGTTTGATTTGGGAACGTTCGGTGCGCGAACAATGAACAATGTTAGCGCGCACCGGCACATTTGTTTGCAGCGTTAATCAGGCTCTCGGTAGAGCTCATGACATGAGCAGTGAACACCGCCTCCACCTAACGCGAACATGTCATAGTCGACCGCGTCAACATGAAAACCGCGGTCTTCCAGCTGCTTGTTGACGTTCAAATTGTGGCTCATCGACAAGACACGCTTGTTGCCAAGACTAACCAAATTGCCACCCAGCTTTACACAATCCGCATAGGCAACCGGGATGGTCTCAATGCCGTGCGTCTCTTTGATGTAGTCAAGCGCATAGGGTTGCAGCGCATCTTCGCACACCAAAGCCAACCCTCTTTCGAGCATTACAACGACAGCGTCCACATGCACAAACTGTGGCGGAATAGGCGCGACCAAAACCTCCCAATCCTTTTCACGAAGCCAGCCTGCGACTTGCTCGGCACCTTCCTTCGTCGATCGATCCCCTGACCAGCCCAGCAGGGCGACACCTGGTTTCAAAATGCAAAAATCCCCACCCTCAAAATGCCCGGCCGTGACCCATTTCCAAATTGGGATACCTGCTTTGTGGTAGAATTCACTGACGACCGCATAATCCCGGCGACGCGGAGGCGTCTGGATAGATGTGATGACAGCACCCCAGGGCGTCATGAAACTTGAGTCACGGGTGAAAACAGAAGATGGAAGCCCCTCGTCGGCTTCCGCAAAATGTACATTCACACCATTGCGCTCATAGACCTCCACCATTTGCCGGTGTTGCTTCATGGCTTTTTGCTTGTCAAAGCGATGGCCCATTTCCTCCATATTCGCCAAGGTCACCGCGGAGATCGAGTTCAGAGCAACCCAGCGAAAATGATCTGGCTTACCAAGCAGTACATCGGTCAATACACCTGTCTGAGCGTTGACACCCCAACGCACCGGTTTGTCTTGGATAGATGCCGACGTGGACTGCAATTTGTTCATGTTGTATCCAATCTGACCAAGTGAGTGGACGATATGCGTCGTGAATTTAGAAAGCAACACGGGCAGCGTGGCCCAACATCTGCAGAAAGAGGCGCAAATGGCGGGCAAAACCAAACCTTGCCCACAACAAGTCGTGCAAACCCGCAACATCTAAAAACCTCGACAGATAAAACTAGCGCCACAGGGCCTGCCTCTGCTAAAGAGAGGCCAATAAAAAAATGGGGCGTAACGTGAGCAGTCAGCCTGAAATGACCGAAGTTCTGCGCGAGAAGATCATTGCGCAGCCGAATGTTATTCTTGAAGATCAAGATCTTATGCGTGCACTCATCGCTGCGAATGAGCGGGCGATGGGCAACAATATTGTTGATTTGCGCGGCATCGCCATGGACCGGCTGGAGGCGCGGCTGGAGCGGTTGGAAGACACCCATCGCAGCGTGATCGCCGCAGCCTATGAAAACCTCGCAGGCACCAATCAGGTGCATCGCGCCATTCTGCGTATGCTCGACCCGGTGGAGTTTGAAAACTTCCTGAAGGATCTCGGCGGCGATGTGGCCACGATTCTGCGGGTCGATTGCATCAAGCTGGTGCTGGAATCGGTGCAGAATGACGACGACCCGGCGGTCAAGCGTCTGGGCGATGTCCTTTCGGTCGAAGCTCCCGGTTTCATCGAGCAATATCTTGCTGTGGAAAAGGGACATCCAGTGCGCCAGGTCACCTTGCGGCAAATTCAGCGTGGCGACCCGCGGGTCTACGGCCCAGAGGCGGAATTCATGCGCTCTGAGGCCTGTCTGCTCTTGGATTTTGGCGAAAACCGTCTGCCTGGGCTTCTGGTCATGGGCGCTGAGGACCCGCATCAGTTCAACCCGCAACAGGGCACCGATCTTTTGTCCTTCTTCGCAGGTATCTTTGAAAGAGCGATGCGCCGCTGGCTGTCATGATCTCGCCTGCGGCGCGTGACGCGCTACAAGATTGGCTGGCCTATCAGAAATCCCTGCGCGGTGCGCCGCAGACGACGCTGGATGCCTATGGCCGCGATGTCAGTGATTTTCTGGCGTTTATCACAGAGCACAAGGGCGAAGCCCAAGGTCTTCGTGCGTTGGAACGTATCAGCGTCACAGAAATGCGTGCCTGGATGGCGTTTACCCGAGGGGACGGCGTTGGTCCGCGTTCGCTGGCGCGCAAACTCTCTGCCGTTAAAAGCTTTTTCCGCTGGCTGAGCGAGCGTGAAGGGATTGAGCCAACCGCCGTGCTCTCGGCTCGCTCGCCAAAATATCAGCGAAAACTGCCACGCCCGCTCAGCCCCGATGCGGCGCAGGATGTGATCGACACACTGTCGTTTCAAACCACGCAACCTTGGATCGGAAAGCGCGACGAGGCCGTGGTCACCCTGCTCTATGGCTGCGGTTTGCGCATCTCCGAGGCGCTTGGCCTTCTGGGGTCTGACCTGCCGCTGGGAGAGGCGCTACGCATCACCGGCAAGGGCGGCAAAGAACGCATTGTGCCCGTCATCGCGCCCGCACGCGAGGCGGTCGAGCGCTACATAGCCGCCTGCCCCTACCCCATGGAGGCTGACCAGCCGGTTTTTCGCGGTGCCCGCGGTGGGCCGCTGAACCCGCGCACTTTGCAACAGACCATGGCGCGTGTGCGCATGCAGCTGGGATTGCCGTCAACCGCAACGCCCCATGCCATGCGCCATAGCTTTGCCACGCATCTGCTGAACGCAGGCGGCGACCTGCGCGCCATTCAAGAGCTTCTGGGTCATGCCTCGCTCTCCACAACGCAGACTTATACCGCGGTCGACACTTCTCGGTTGATGGAGGTCTACGCGCGAACTCATCCGCGTGCGAAATGAGCGCAGACTATCCAGATATTCACGAACTGATCTGGAAAGACGACCTTGACGGGTTGACGCGCATTCTCGATCAAAACCCCGATGTCGCTAAAGATACGGATGTCATGATCTACGCGGTTCAGGCCGGATCGCCTGAGATCATTGGTTTGATGATCTCACGGGGTGCTCCGGTGCGGATCGAAGTCGATGATGGATTTCCTCTGCTCCATATCGCCGTTGATCGGCCGCGTGATCCTTTGCCGGGCAAGGCAGCATTCAACCACGATGCGCTTACCGTCTTGCTCAAGGCCGGTGCCGATGTGAATGAACGTGGTATGAATGATTGGACCCCGCTGCACCGTGCCGCCGCCATTGGCGATCTGGAGGCTTGCTGCATTCTCATGGAACATGGCGCAGACAGATCTGCCCGAACCCAAATCGACCACCACGCAACACCAGAGGAAGAAGCCAGGCACTTGGGGGAATACGCAGCCGCCGATTTTGTACGCGACTACGAGCCAAAGAAGCACTGAACTGCAGCCGGATTTGAACGGTCACATACCTCAAGCAAATGTGAGGAGTTCTGATTGGCTTGCCGCACGCGGTCTGTGACAAGGTGCGCACGGATTTATTGCCGATATGGCAGGAATTGAAGGAGCTCCCCAATGATCCGCAAGCTAGCCATTGCCGCAGCATTCATGTTTTTTGCCGGCGCCGCCAGCGCCGAAGACTGCGCCGCCATCACTGTAGAAGATGCGTTTGATCTTGATGACGCCGCTATTGCCGGGCTGTATGAATGCCTCGGAGCCAAGATGGCCGAAGGCTATGCCGCCGAAGGCGATGAGGTCGGCAGCACATATCGCAGCTGGACCGCGTCCCAAACAGCAGGTGCCGTTCAAGGTGCGCATGGCAAGCGCATCCTCTTCACCTACGCCAACGATATTGCCGCCGAGCAATATCTTAAGTTTGCTGAAGAAGGTGTCGACATGCCGGTGGGGTCTGTTCTGGCTAAGGAATCCATCTCGATTTCAACCAAAAAGAAGAAAGCGCGGCCTGGCCCTCTCTTCATCATGACCAAAGTCGGCACCGATGAAGCGCCTGAAACAGACGGTTGGCTCTATGCTGGCCTCCAGCCCAACGGCAAAGTCATGAAGGTCAAGCAAAGCTTTTGCCACGACTGCCATATCTCTTGGGAAAGCCAGGATGCATTGGCCTACCCGGTCGAAGAATACCGCGTCAGCCAGTAGAACCATTTGGCATTAACACCACATCAAACCGCGCCAGTCCCTCTGGCGCGGTTTTGCATTTGCATCACTTGGCACGATGGCCCATGACAGTCGAATGACGACCCAACTCAAAGCGCTTGGTGTACACCTGCTGACGGCAACAGGTGCGGTCTTTGCCATGCTGGCCATGCTGGCCGCTGTCGACGAAAAATGGAGCCTGATGTTTCTCTGGCTTGTCGTCGCCTTTCTGGTGGATGGTATCGACGGCCCGCTGGCGCGGAAGTACCATGTAAAGAGCAATGCGCCACAGTTCGATGGTGTGCTGCTTGATCTGATCATCGACTACCTGACCTATGTCTTCATCCCCGCCTTTGCGCTTTTCAAATCGGGACTACTACCGGGATGGACGGGATGGTTCGCCATTATTGTTATCACCTTTGCAAGCGCCATGTACTTTGCAGACACACGCATGAAAACAAAAGACAATTCTTTCTCCGGCTTCCCCGGATGTTGGAACATGCTGGTGCTTGTGCTCTTCGCGATTGAACCGAACTTCTGGGTGTCCCTCACGCTCGTGGCGCTCTTGGCCATCGCCATGTTCATCCCGTTCAAATTCGTGCACCCGGTACGCACCGCGCGTTGGCGGCCACTTACATTGCCGATGGCCTTGGCGTGGACCTTTTTGCAGGTTGGGCCGCCTGGGTCGATTTTCACCCTGAAAGCTGGGCACATTGGGGGCTGATTGTAACCAGCGTCTACCTCACACTCGCGGGCATCGCACAACAGATCATACCCGAGCGCAAACGCGGCTAGATCAAAAGACCTGCCGCACCCTCATGGCGCAACAGCCACACCTTGTCTTCGATTCCGCCGGAGCCTGAAAATCCGCCCAGGTTGTTGGCACCCAACACCCTGTGACAGGGAATGATGATCGGAATCGGATTGCCCCCACAGGCCGCACCAATAGCCTGCGCCGGGGCCTCGCACAGCTTGGCCAGATCCCCGTAAGTGCACGTTTCACCAAAAGGAATGTCCTGCATGGCGCCGCAGACCTGCTTTTGGAATGCCGAGCCCGATACCGAGACCGGAACTGTGAACTCGGTCAGCTCTCCGGCGAAATAGGCAGCTATTTGTGTCAAAGCCTCGTCCAACACCGGATCAGGCGCATCATCCTCGATTTTGGGTGTGATATGACCCCAACGCACCCGCGTGACTGCGCCGTCCTCACAGGTGACGCGTACATGGCCCAGTTCCGTTGTCACATAGCCCTGTGCCATATTCCTACTCCGTATTGAGCAAAACCGCTTCAACCCGGCGATTGGTCTCCCGGCCTTCGGGGGTCAGGTTGCTGGCCACCGGCGCAAGATAGGAAGCCCCATTCGCCTCAAGCTGATCCGGCGATACGCCATATTCGCGTACCAACCGGTCGCGCACCGCCTCGGCCCGGCGCTTTGACAGGGTCAGGTTCGCCTCAAGCCCACCCACTGTGTCAGTATGCCCGACAAGCGCCACGCGCCGCGTTTCGTCCTTGGTTAGAAACTCTGCCAAGGCCGTTAATGATGCATAAGGGCCTGGCCCGAGCGACCCTGATCCTGATTCAAACTCCAGATCAGACAGCACGACATGGCCCTGGGATTGTAGCCGGGCGATCATGCTTTCATTCTGACCGCTATCGGCAACGACCACATCGTCAACTCCAACAGAGACACTCAAGCTGGGCGCGCTTTCCCCGGTCTGTGAAACCCGCGTGACCTGTAAATACCCGACCGCGCCAACGCGGCTCACAAGCAAGGTTAAGTAGCTTGCGCTAGAACTGTCTGTCTCGGAAGCTGCAACGAGAAATCGGTAGTTAAACAAGTCAACAAACATGTCGGGCGCAGGTAAAACATTGATCTGATAGCGAAAATCAAACCCACCGCATTCCTGCCCGGCGCAATCCAGTATCACCTCATATCCCGCCGCAGCAATCTGATCTCGCAATGGTCGCATGATCTGCAGCGAAGTCAATCCAGGTGCACTGAATTGCCAAGCTTGTTTTGTCAGCGCGCCCTCAACTTCGATTGAGGGAATACGTGTACCATCAAACGGACCTGTCGGCACAAGATAACTCGTCGTTGACTTGTTGATTTCCCTGTTCAAACTGGCCCCTGGCGGCAACTCAAGCTCAATTGCGTTCGCTATCCCACCGAACACCGCAATCATCAAACTGAAAGACCTCAGCACGCGCCGCATCGAAACCTCAGCGCGCCTGCGCGTGGTAGTCTGGATTAGGCTGCATGCCCGTGGCACTGGCCACCCGATTGGTCATATTGAAGAACCCGACAACCGATGCAATGTCCCAGATATCCCGGTCACTGAACCCCGCATCGCGCAACGCCTGACGATCCGCTTCCGTGGTCTCGGCAGACGCTTTCGTGATCCTCTCTGCAAATGCCAGCATCGCCGTTTGACGATCATCAAGATCAGCGGCGCGCCAGTTCATCACCATCGCTTCACCCAACTCCGGCTTGCCCGAAAACGCGCGAACCGCCGCACCATGCGCCACCTGGCAATACCAGCAGCGGTTAATCGAACTCACCACCACAGCGATCATCTCACGCTCCAGCTTGCTCAGCCCGCTGTCGCCCAGCATCAGGTCATTGTACATCGCTGTGAATGTATTGAGCTTTTCGATATCAAAGGCATAGGCCTTCAACACATTAGGGATCATACCCAGCTTGTCCTCGCAGATATCAAAATATTTCTGCGTGTCGTCGGGAAGTGGGTCGACCATAGGCAGGTCAAGCGCAGTGGGATCAGTGGTCACGAGACGTCAGCCTTCTTTGATACGGTAATGATACTGTCCCACAACCGTCATGCCGAGGGAAGAGTAGAGCGCATTGGCGCCCTGATTGGCCTTGGTGCAGAGCACCGCCAGATGCGTGGCCCCCTGATCGGCGGCCCAGAATGCGGCATGCCGTGTCAGATGCGTGCCCATATGACGGCCTCGGTGCGGCTCAAGCACTTCAAGCGCATGGACCATGGCGATACCCTTGTGCATCGCAACAAAACCTGTCGCCGCCGGACGGCTGCTTTCACGCCCAAAAAGCGCAGTTTTGGGCCCGTTCACGCGCGCCATCACCTCTCGCCGCGCCGCGCTGATACCGCCCGCATCCCAGATGTCTGCCTGAATGGCCAAGGGTGGCCAGATGTCAAAGGCGGTGACCTTGGGCGGGCGGTCCATGGTAAGGCGTTCTATATCGCATACATATAGATTGACCGGATCAATAATGGCGTAACCTGCATCTTCCAGGATCTGATCCAGCGCCTCTTCCCCTTCGCGGATCATAAACAAGGGTGTCTGACCAAAGGCCTTCATTGCAGTCTCAGCAAGGTGTAGATCGGTTTTTGAAACTGACCTGCGCGCTGTTGCCGCCGAGACCCGCTTGCCGCCACCTTGCCCGTCTCGCAACGTCCATGCACCTGCATCTTGTACCGCCGCGGACGGCCAAGTGTGTTCTGTCACCTCATATAGCGTCTGAACATCAGGCAACCCGGTCATGACTCAAAAAGCTCTTTAAGCTCGTCCATTGCCTGATCAATCGACGCCTTGTCCTGCCCACGGATGACAACGTTTGAGCCAAACAGACCATCGCGTTGAAACGGGTAAGAACCAAAGCTAAGTGCGGGATACCTGTCGGCCAAATCTCCCAAAGGCCCGGCAATATCCCCTTCCCCCCGCATCACATCAAGCGCGGCTGACAAGACCGGCGCACCTCCAGTCAGTGTCGGCAAGAGACCGGTCAACATAGCCTGGAAAATCTTCGGCACGCCCGCCATGACATGCACATTCTCAAGGCTGAACCCCGGCGCGCCACTCACCGGGTTGTCGATCAGGCTGGCCCCCTCCGGAATCCGCGCCATGCGCAACCGCGCCTCGTTCAATTCCAGATCCTGCCGGTCATAATGCGCCTGCAGGATTGCCCGCGCATCCTCGCGCACATCAATTTTCGCACCAAAGGCGCGCGCGACATTGCCTGCCGTAATGTCATCATGCGTCGGCCCAATCCCGCCAGAGGTAAACACATGGCTGTAGGCCGCGCGCAGCTCATTCACAGCCGTCTGGATCGCACCGCCATCGTCGGAAATCACCCGTACCTCGCTCAAATCAATCCCGTGTTCCGTCAAGGCACAGGCCAGAAAATGCATATTCGCATCCTTGGTCCTACCCGACAGGATCTCATCTCCGATCACCAGCATTGCAGCAGTGGGATTTGGCATGAGGCAGCTTACCTTGTATGATGTGTTAGCCCGGTATAGGCCTGCTCTCATGCGCTTTCAAACCCCTCTTGAACCCGCCACGCTCATCCGCCGTTACAAAAGGTTTCTCGCCGACATCCGACTTGAGAATGGGCGCGAGGTCACCGCCCATTGCGCCAACCCCGGCTCCATGATGGGCTTGGCGGAGCCCGGCACCAGGATTTGGGTCGAACCCAATGAAGATCCCAAGAAGAAGTTGAAATACGGCTGGCGGCTCGTCGATCACGAAAACGGCCATTTTACCGGCGTCGACACCAGTCTGCCGAACCGGGCGCT